>NZ_JBLYZI010000031.1:0-53103 GCF_057680865.1 Endozoicomonas sp. Z74 | reverse complement strand
TGATTAGTATGAATCATAAGGGTTACCTTTTTACGATTTAGATTTCAGTGATTTCACCCTCTATCTAAATCGGTAACCCTTCCCTTTTTTGAAGAGGGAATTGTCAGATCAGATCTGAACTAATGCATATAATCAGATTGATCTACATCAGAGTTGGATAGTGCTTGGCAGACATCTTCGCTTTCACTTTTAGTTAAACCAAAACTACCTAGTGATCTTTTAAGGTTGCGTACATGAGAAAAATCAGAATCTAAGGCTTCCTCAAATCCGTGTTCATGCCTTCTGGTTGTGGTTTCGATGCTGGAAGTGCTATAGCCGGAATCGGTTGAACCAGTATCAAAATCATCGAGAAGAAGGTTGAATTCATGTTCATAGCGTGTCGTTAGTTCGGAGCGGTTATGGCTGCTATTATCAGAACGCTCAGGATAAGACTCATCAAGCAAACGCTCGTACGCTCGGTTAAATTCTCTTGCGGTGTGGACTCTTGTTGTTTCAGGTTGGGTAGATTCTTGTTGAACTTGCTCCCTGCCTGGATGAATTGATGAGACTGTTTGTTGACGAGTGTTCGTACCTCTACTGTGGTTTGAATCGTTAGTGGAGATATCAAAATCATCAAGAAGACGATCAAATTCCTGTTCATAGCTGGTCGTTAATTCGGAGCGGCTCTGGCTGCTCTCATCAGAACGCTCAGGGTAAGACTCATCAAGCGAACGCTCGTAGGCCTGGTTAAATTCTCTTGCGGTGTTAGGCCTGGTTGCTTCAGGTAAGCTAGACTCCTGTTGTATGCCTTCTCTGCTATGCAGCCTTGATGGGCTTCCTGGCTGGTGAGAAGCTCTACTTCGGCTTGAGCTATAAGAGGCGTCAGTGTCAAAATCAAGTAGGCGCTCAAATTCATCTTCATAGTGTGCAGGGGACCTGTTTCTTCCCGAGCTTCTATTTTGGCTGTATGCCAGAACTCTTGAATCAATTGTGTCAATAAGGTTCTGCGTGCGTTGAGAAACGCAGCCTTCAGAAATATCATCAAGAATTGATTGAATAGCATTTGTTATTTTTGCCGACAGCTCGTGATCTGAACTGTATTGGGCACGTAAGCCCTGTAATCTTTCCATTGTTCTCATTCTTTCTGAATGAGTATTGACTGGCGGTTGCCTATCGCTGCTTCCTCTTGTTGCGATGTGATAATCAGTCAACCTTTTTGGCTGTTCTGCTGTTGAAGTGTATTGGGTTCTATAACGCCTCGGCGCAGCAGGCCGGATTCCAAACCTGCTTGTTGATTCTTCAGGAACGGAACGCGCACGAAACCGGTCACAATATGGCCGGCGATGAGCAATTTGGCTACTGTATCCATAGTTTCTGCTGTCCATAGCTTTTGCTCCTTGTGTTTGCGTCATTTTCCCAAAAGACTGTTTTGATCACCCGTGTTTCATTCAGATTCATACCCCTTGTGTCCCATCATTCCTATTTCTTCTGAGGGGCAGAACACAATGGGCTACCAGTTCTTCCTGTGGGATATATTACCTGTGGGCGGAAATTGAACAACTAGACAAAGGTGGCAGTAGCCGCTGGGGCTGGCATCCCGGCCAGAAACAGCACCAGGGAAAGCAACTCATCCCAGGGGTTGTTCTTTTCCAGGCCTTTGACACAGCGGTCAACCTGACCTGCGCCAACCAGCATCTGCCTGAGATTCCGTTCGCTGTGGCGCTGGAGGCATTTGTCCAGCAGGGCCCGGCGACGTTTGAGGATGAAGGGGGCAAAGCCCAGTACTTTTGCGGACTGGTCAATGGCCAGGTCCGTTGACAGCCCCCGGGATTTCAATCGACTCAGGTGGCTGAGCAATCGTATGTCCCGGGCAAGAGCCCAGAGCACAAC
The DNA here is from genome assembly GCF_057680865.1 of Endozoicomonas sp. Z74. Lineage (NCBI taxonomy): Bacteria > Pseudomonadati > Pseudomonadota > Gammaproteobacteria > Oceanospirillales > Endozoicomonadaceae > Endozoicomonas > Endozoicomonas sp. Z74. The sequence goes on along the minus strand of NZ_JBLYZI010000031.1, from coordinate 51,234 downwards.
GGGAGGTTCAATCCCTTCTCCCCTAAGCCCCCCGAGAATCCTGACACACTGCTTGATATTCCCTTCCAGGGCAGCGTCCAGCAGCTGGAACACATCATAACGGGCGCTGTCGGACACGGACTCTTTGACGGTCTCTTCATCAATGACCCGGTCTTTCGCCAGCAGCTTCAGTTTTTCAATTTCCTGGGAGGCCGCCAGCAGATTGCCTTCGACCCTCTCTGAGATAAGTGACAGTACTTCCGGGCTGGCGGAGTAGCCATCGGTTTGCAGGCGCCTGGAAATCCACTGGGGAAGCTGGTTGGACTCAATGGGCCAGACAGGAATAAAGGTACCGGTCTGCTCCAGGGCCTTAAACCACTTTGATTTCTGGGTGGCATTGTCCAGGCGGTCGGTGATGATCAGCAGCAGGTTGTCCTCAAACGGGTGCTTTATGTATTCCAGCAGGGCTTTTCTTCCGGCATCTCCAGGCTTGCCATTGGGCATGCGCAGCTCAAGGATCTGTTTCTGGGCAAACAGGGACAGGCTGTTGGCGGCTTCCAGAAGCTCTCCCCAGTCAAAGCCACTTTCTGCGTGGTAGACATGCCTTTCTGAAAATCCCTTCTGGCGTGCCTGATGTCGGATCTGGTCACAGCACTCACCCACTTGCAGGGGTTCATCACCACTGACGATATAAACGGGGGTTAACTGGCGCTTCAAATGGTTGCCAAGCTGGTCAATACGGAGCTTCATTGAGTACTACAGCCCGCTATCCTGTGCCTGTTCCTGCTCAAGCCGCTGAACCTCCCTGGCCCGTTCCGCTTCTGCTTCCAGCGCGTCTGAGGACATACTGGCAACCCGGCGAACCGTAGTGGCGATCAGTTCCTGGCGCAGTTCCCTGAAAATAATGCGCTCTTCAGACTCGCCGGCATTGGCCTGATTCTGGTTCCAGGTCATGTACCGCTCCCTGCTGAGCTCCACGGGCTGGTAAAGGGGGAGACCATCCGCGGTTTCCAGCTGATACACGATGCTCATGGAGAGGCGTTTCTCATAGTAACCCGCAGAGGCCTGAGTCTGCTGGCCATTATTTTGCCGTGCATCCAGAATGTGGAGACGGTAAGGGGCAATATTGGTGATCCGGATTCCGGTACTTTCCAGCGACCGGGAGAGCAGGCGAACGATGTCATGATTTCCCCCGGATACGGACAGCTGTGCCAGTTCAGTGGGCACTTCTATTTTTCCCCTAAGGTGAAAGCCGCAGGCCGTCAGCAGACTGGACAACGTCAACAGAAGGAATAGAGCTGCCGGGCGAATGCGTTGTGTCATGATCTCTCCATGGTTCATTAAAAGCCGGGAACGGCTATGGCGCGCGCTATTGATCAAAAAAGAAGAGTATACAAATGCCCATAGCGAAAGAAAAACAGTTTGCGGAACCTTCATCATTGAAAAGAGGGAAACAAACGGTTTTTCAAGGGGCTTTCAGGGACAGGGTAACTTTATCCGCCACCATAAAGGCCACGTCTTCTCGGTAATAGGCAGCTTCATTGATGAAGACCGCATATCCAGGCTCTCCCTCATAGGGAACGGCTTCTCCCCCAAAGGTTTCAAAAATAGCATGGCCTGCTTCCAGCAGCCGGTAATCCCGATCCTGAAGGTCTTTATGAACCATTGCTGTCAATTCGCCGTTGTCATCCCGTGGATAGGGAACCCGCTCCCTGACCTGAAACGCCTGGACTTCTTCATGAAGCCGGGGCTCCTGACGGGTTTTGCACAGAGTCATGAACTTGATCAGCAGCGACACAACTTTTTCGGTGGTATGAAACAGGTCATGGCGGATCACCGCATTGGCCAGGGGGCCGATTTCCACAGCCAGGCCAAACTTTGAAATACTGTTCAGGGACTGGCTCTGCTCCCGGTCCACATCGCTCACCAGAATCCGGGCTTCCGGGATATTCTGCTGGACGTAGGAGGCGGCATGCAGATTGAAGGGCTGGTCATTACGGACAATCAGGGTAATGCCCATATTGGCGGTGCTGCTGTGGAGGTCAATGATGAAGTGATGTTCCAGCTCTTCAGGGGAAAACAGCAGGTTGATTTCCCGGGCTCGCTGATGCTCATGGTCATTGTTGGTGCTGGTCAGAATCTCCCGGGTAAAAGAGCGGTTGAGGTCGTTGTGGATAAAACGCTGTCCCATGGCAAAGGCTTCCGGGTTGGCCAGCAGGGTGGACACTTCAAGAGAGTTGTCCTGATAGAGACCCGTTTGCTTAACTTTCCGGATAAAGTAAGGGCCAAGGTACTCATTGCCATGGGTACCACCGACAATGGTGATTTTTTCAATGGTGGCCCACTGTTCGTTTTTCATACCTCAGCTCCCAGTCATTTTTTTGCGAAAGCCCCGGGGTGGCCAGGACGATACTGTGTTATTACTGTGAGAATGCGTTTACTTCGGGTTTTGTAGGCATTGTCACGATTCAGGATAGGTGGCAGATACTGCTTATGGCTGTCTGGATCTCGGTTAGTCCAGCATAACACAGTTGCTGCCAGCGGTGCCTGGCAAGGTGTTTTTGCCCATTAAGAAGTGAAATGCTCAGCGTTCAAGCCTTGGTATTGATAATCATTTTTACTTGAAAGCGTTGATGAGGATCAATTTGAGGTATACGTCACCTTAACTATACTTCCGGTCGATGAGCTGCATGCCCTATTGGATGGAGAGAAATAATGAATAATGATAACTTTTTAACCACAGCAAACGGTGCGCCGGTTCCAGAGGATGACAACAGCATCAGTGCTGGCGAGCGGGGGCCATTGACCTTCGATAATTTCCGTTTGTTTGAGAAGCTTGCGCATTTCAACCGGGAACGGATTCCAGAGCGTGTGGTGCATGCCAGGGGGTATGGAGCCCACGGAACGTTCACCCTGAACAAGGATCTGTCAGACTATTCCATTGCGGATTTTCTTCAGGGAGCAGGCAAAAAAACGGATGTTTTTCTGCGGTTTTCCACAGTGGCTGGAGGTCAGGACTCCGGTGATTATGTCCGTGATGTCAGAGGGTTTGCCCTGCGTTTTTATACGGAAGAAGGCAACTATGACATAGTGGGCAATAACACTCCGGTTTTCTTTCTGAGGGATCCGTCGAAGTTCCCGGATTTTATTCACTCCCAGAAGAAAGACCCGAGAACCAACCTGCCGGACCCGGCCCATCATTTTGAGTTCTGGGCCAGTAATCCGCAGTCTCTTCACCAGATCACCATTTTAATGTCGGATCGGGGAATTCCCCTGTCCCTGAGGCACCTCAATGGCTATGGCTCCCACACCCTGAGTATGTGGAACAGCAAAGGCGAGCGGTTCTGGGTGAAATGGCACTTCAAAACCAACCAGGGGATCAAAACCTTAACCAATGAAGAAGCGGCGGCCATGCCTGTGGAGGGTATGCAATCCGATCTGGTTAGTGCCATTGATCGTGGAGAGTTTCCCGGCTGGACGGTGAAAATCCAGGTGATGACGGAGGCCCAGGCAAAGCAGTACCCCATCAACCCCTTCGACCTCACCAAAGTCTGGCCCCATTCTGATTTTCCTTTAATGGAGATTGGACAGCTGGAGTTGAACCGCAATGTGGACAATTACTTTGCTGAAACTGAACAGGCTGCATTTGCTCCCAGCAACCTTGTGCCAGGCGTAGGGGCCTCTCCGGATAAAATGCTTCAGGCGCGCCTGTTTGCCTATGCGGATGCCCATCGTTATCGTATTGGCGCCAATAACCAGCAGTTGCCGGTCAACCGCCCCAAATGCCCTGTCAACCATTACCAGCGGGATGGTGCAATGACGGCCGGTTCTGCCTGCCCTTATTCCGGTCATAACCAGGGCTCAGGGGCTAACTTTTATCCCAATGATCGCCCGGATGCACCAAAACCGAAGCCGGAGGTGGCAGAGCCACCCATGCCCCTGGAAGAAAATGCCTGGGTGAAGGCCTATGACTCCAGAGACGAAGACAATTACAGTCAGGCAGGTAACCTGTTTCGAATGATGTCTGAAGAGCAGAAGCAACAGCTGGCAGGGAATATTGCCGGTGGTCTGAAGATGGCAACTGAGTCGGTTCAGAAGCGGATGATTGAGCACTTTACCCAATGCGATCCTGATTATGGCAAATGGGTGAAGGCGGCCCTGGAAGTCTGATTCATCTTAACGTGTAATAAGCCGGGCATTGACCCGGCTTTTTTAGTCGGAGGGTATCCGCTTATTACCTGAAGTCACTACAGAAGTGGCCTATAGCCCGAACAAGTTAAGGGGGGGCAGAACTACAAACGATCATCTGGTCGCTTGTGGGTTTCTCTGACTGCCTGCAATGCTACCGCCAGTGCCTTTGAATTTCTATTCCTTTGCTCTTTGTAACATAAAGCCGGATAACAGCTTTGCAATGGATATAAATCCACCGTTTTATTCCTGGAATGGTATTTGTGAAAATAAAGAAATAGCAGAGGCAGCCCCACTCTCTGGTGAAACATTTTATATTGAATTATTTCACTTCGTTCTTTTTTTCGCCTCTCTACAGTTACTTTGAATCGGTTTTATACGGGAAAAATAACGTCAAGGCAGACTGTATAGAACTTGTCTATAATCCCACAACAAAACAACAAAACAACAAAATACTAGAGGTTTTAGCGATGGTACATATTATTATGCTCAGGCGAATACTCTCTGTTATTTGCATAATATTATCCATGTTCGTTCCAATATCAGTCTTTTCTTATACTTTCACTGTAGATGATAAACTAGCCTTTCAAAACGACAGTGGACGACTTAAAATGACTGCGCATAAAGGAGATAGTGCTTCTACACAAGAGTGTGTGAGAGGTGCTCCATTCGACAGCTTCCACCATTATCTTGAATGTTACGGGGGTGTTCATCTGGAATCAAATGAAAAAAATACATTTTATTTTATTTTGCCTCACATGATTGAAAGAATAGGAATAGAAGGGCCACATTTAGATTTAGATGTGGCCGTTATGGTGCAGTCAGTGATTTTGCATGATGTTAATAATCCAGTTAATTCGCGCTACAAAATGAATGAAAAGACTGATGCGTTTGATTTTAAACTTCAGGAATTTACCCGGCAATTAGAGCAAGACCAGGCAGATCGAAATCCCGAAACAAACATTCCATCAGTATTTACGCCTTCAGTTCAGGGGTTGTTATCGGCTATTGTAAATGATGGGGTTGGGTTTCCCTGCGTAGGGGAGGTGAAATACTTAAATAAGCGCAATGTTCCATTAAATATAAAGCTTGGTAAGGCATATTTTATTCCAGGCAGTATGTCACCCAGAGAGTACGCTTATCTATCCTCCAATGACCCCAGGACACTCTTGAAGTTGAAGTTTCTTAGCTCTAGGAGTGTATCCTTTTATAACCTTACCTTTGAAGATCATTTTCATTCGGTTATGATTAGTCTAGTGTCGTTAGGGGGGCTGGAACACAATACTGGAAGAGATACTACTTTAGAAATGGAAAAAAACGCTGGTCGGATAAGAAAAGCTGATTTGGAAGAAGATTACTTGGAAGAAGAGGCTGTTGATTCACCGTGCAAAAAATATTTCAAAGCTGTAATGGACCAAATGCAAATGATGTTTATAAAAGCCTGGGCTAGGATGGCGGCTTTGGCCTTTAAGAATGCAAGTGAAGGATTCAGGAAGCCAAAGACTGACTAAAGCTGTTTTTTATTAAATGCTCCAAAGGTGATAATGGCACAGTGCAGGCACAATTTTAAGTGTTGTAAAAAACAGTACAATTTTATAAGGCTTCTATCTTGGTACTGGTTATCAGGTCGGAAATGATCACAATTTTTATGTTATCACAGCCTGAGCTAAGCCCCTGAAGCGCTGTGAAGATAGGCTGGGTTTTGCTTAAGGTTCCAGTCAATATCAGCTTCCTCGATTACCCATCCGGGAAGTGCAAACATAGGTTGAAGCTGGCGGGGCACGCATGCATGATTCTTCAGAACTATTATCCTTACAAGCCAATGATTTATTGAAGATTAATTCTGATGCAGTCCCTCTCTTTCATCAGCCAACTTGTATAACCGTTCATTTTGTTGACAAGCCCGTGTAACAAGCATGAATGTGTGGACAAAATATGTGACTCAAAAAAATAGTAGAGTGAGAAGCTCGACACTTCGGGTAATATGCGGGTTAAGCCGTTGGCTGGGTCATGTTCATTTCACCATTACAGGAGGCCAGATTGAAACCGGAGAATTTTCAGACGCTGTATGAGCGCGCCTGTGAGCGAAAAGGGGGGGAAGACAGGCTTGAGGAGTTGCTGGTGAAGCCCCTGGAATCAAAGGGGCTGGAAGCCCTTGGGGATGACCGTTATCTGGCGGAGTTTACCCGGAAAGTGTTTCAATCCGGCTTCGTCTGGCGGGTCGTGGATCAGAAATGGCCTGAGTTCGAACAGCTTTTCTGGCAGTTTGATATAGAACGCCTGTTGATGATGCCCGATGACATGCTGGAAAGAAAAGCCGCTGACCCCAGGATTATCCGCCATTTGAAGAAAGTCTGGAGTATCCGGGAAAATGCGTTGATGATTCATGATATCCAAGTGGAACATGGTCGTTTTTCCCGGTGGCTTGCTCAATGGCCTGTGGAGAATATTGTGGGTCTATGGCTTTATCTCAAGAAAAATGGCTCCCGGCTGGGGGGGAATACCGGTCCTTATGCCTTGAGGGCCATAGGAAAGGATACGTTTTTATTGACCCGTGATGTGGAGGCTTATCTACGTCACTGGAAGATTATTGACAGCGGCAAAGGCACCAAAAAGGCGCTGCTGCAAGCCCAGGCTTTTTTCAACGATCTCCAGCAGCACAGTGGCAGGTCGCTGGCTGAGCTGAGTCGTCTGGTGGCCCTCAGCAGTGGTGTAAACCGGGTAGGCTCAGAAGCTGACGCCGATCATGTCTGAATCGTTCGAATCCGGGCATCATTTTCTATTTGGCTGTTCCTGAATTTGAGTGGGTGATAAGCGTTTCATGTTTTGGGAAACCTTGCTGTTTACTGCGGGTGTGACTCTGCCGGTGTGTGTGATGTTGCTGTCAGGTATTGCCTTGAAGCACTGGCAGTTTATAGATGACGCCTTTATTCAGACCGCGTCCAGGCTGGTCTTTCACTTCTGTCTGCCCTCTTTGCTGTTTCTCAGTCTGGCGCACCTTGACTGGGAGCTGTTTGTTGACCCGGACCTGATTGTGTTTGGAGTTGTTTCTTCGCTTCTGGCGTTTCTGGGGGCGGGATTGCTGTCCCTGAAAACAGTGTCTGTTGCCAGTGACCGGGGAGTGTTTATCCAGGGGGCCGCACGAGGCAACCTGGCCATTGTTGGCCTGGCGCTGGCTGGCAACTTATACGGCAGTGATGGTATTGCCCTGATGTCTCTACAGATGGGTTTTCTTATCCCTGTTTATAACATTGCCTCTGTCTGGGTGCTCAGAACCTATTCAGGCAATGTCACTGGAGAAAAACAGAAGAGGACCTCCCTGTTTCTGGATTTGTTAAAAAACCCTTTGATTGCTGCTGTGTTGTTGGGGGGCATAGTGTGTCTCAGTGGCTGGCCCTTGCCCGGGATTGTTGACCAGGTTGGAGGGTATTTTGCCCGGGTGGCACTGCCACTGGCATTGATTTGCATTGGGGGAAGTCTGAGCCTGAAGTCCCTGGCAGAAACCAGTGGAGCTTCCCTCTGGGCCAGCCTGCATAAGGTGGCATTGATGCCAATGGTTCTGGTTCCCTTAGCCTGGCTTGCAGGATTCCGGAATATGGAATTGGGTATATTGTTTCTTGCTTATGGCTGCCCCACGGCCGCTGCCAGTTTTGTCATGGCCAAAGCCGCAAGGGGAAACACCTCACTGGCGGCCAATATCGTAGTATTAACCACTCTGGGGGCTTTGCCTGCGACCTCTGCGGGAATCTTTATTCTAAGAGGGGTTGGTATTATCTGAATCAACCCTGAAAACGCCGGGCATTCAGACTTTCTTCTGATTATGGATTTGCTGGAAGGACTGGGCATTATTCAGGGTATCCAGGGCCAGGTTGCGACCTGCAAGGAGTTCTTCAATCATTTTTCGTATGTTCTCCTCGATGAGAGCCTGCTCTTGTGCGACTGAGTGATGCCCTGTGGCTTTAGCAGTAGCTTCATCTTCAGAGGGAGCGGAATTGAAAACTCGCTGGTTCTCATACTCAGTAGGGCTGCTGGCCTGGTTGCTCAAACTTTCTGCCACTTTCATGAGCGGGGCATTAAGCGCTTTTCTGTAAACCTTGTCGGGCTGGGCAAAACGATCAAAGTCACTTGAGTCTTGGGCCATCAAAGCCAGCATGAGGTGCTTCAGTGTTGTTTTTTCCTGAGGGGATGTTGAAGCCGCCAGTAACCCTATAATTGCTTCAGGTCCAATCAGTGCTTTTAGCATGGTTACTGCAAATGAGTTGGCTATATGTCTTACAAAACTGGCTGGCTCGAATTGACCCGTGGCTAAATTATGGGCCTTATGCATATTCATCTCTATCGACCACAGGGCGCCACGAACTAATTCGGCTGCGACACCGCTGACGCCGCTGGCCTCGACATTTCCGAGTCTAAGCTCCAGGGTTTTTAGTTTTTTGTTGTGTGACTGCAATATTTTAATCTTATCAAGCTCTACCTGCCGTTCATTGAACACGATGCTGTTATCCTGAAGTTGAGTTTTTATACTCATCAGCATTGAAATAGCCTTGTCCAGGGTCATCGGCTTTTCTGAATCATTAAGGACGGATAACGTAAAGTTCTGTATGGCGGCATTGACGCCTTCTCTCTTCCTTTGGGGAATCGACTCTATGTTGGTTACTGATGCCATTACATCAGCAAACAATGACTGGCTTTTGAGGAGTCTGGGGTCATTGTCTTTTTGCGCAAGGAACTGGCTGGTCATCCGGTGGATATCAGTAATTGTATTGTTACCGTGGCTGTTGTCAGGGTTGGCGATGACTAAGAGCCCCTCAATGGCCAGTTCGCTGATGCCATTGTTCATAAGGTGGCGTTTGTTGCCTGATAGTTTGTCAGACACTTCGGAAAATATGCCGGTTTTTAACTCATCACTATTTTTTTCAAAGGCTTTTGCCAGTTTTAACTGTTTCTCACTAGAGATGGTTTTATCCAGCAAATTCATATTTTCTTTAGCCAGGACTTCAGCCACTCCAGGGTTCAGACTTTCTGTGACCGGTTCATTGAGCCTGGGCCGGTATACAACGAAACTCCCGATGTCGTTTGATAGTGCAACTGATGCACTGTTCTCCCGGTTCCAGCCCGCGGTTGTTTTTTGAACTTCAGGTGTTAACTCTGCTCTGTCCAGCTTCAGGTTTTCTGTGTTTGAGTTGTTCTCAATACGCATAATGCAAACCCTTGAAATACATGTTTTTGAGTTTTCTTTCAGTGGTGGACTATTGGGTTGATCTCCATTGGCAGTGAAAGCAATTATTTCTGTAAGGGTACAGCGAGCTTCACCAGGAGACGCTGTAGCGAATGGCAACACCATCAGACAGAGGTACAGGTTGAATGGCCGGTTTTTCCCGGCGGGAAGTAAAGTACCATGAAGAAAAGACACCCAGTGCCGCCCCGGCGGTGACATCCACAATATCATGGCGTTTTGCATGGATTCTGCTGTAGCCAACAAAAGCCGCTGCCATATACGCTGGAATGGCGTATTTAAAGCCGTACCGGAAATGAATAAAGGAGGCGCTCTGGAAAGAGGCTGAAGTATGTCCTGATGGAAAAGATAACCGGTTCGAATGGTCAGGCCGTTCTTTTCTTGTGATTCTTTTCAATGCTTCTGTGGTCAGCTGGGACGTGGCAAAGGATTTAACCAGTTGCTTGGTACCTTGAAAATCGCCCAGAAGTATTGTGGAAGTCAACGCAACTGTGGGGATGGCCAGCTGAACTTTGTCACCCATTTCCTTAATGTCGGCGGAAGTCATCCGGGTGAAAGCAAACAGTGATAAGGCCAGTGTTATCCATCGTTTGGTGGTCATGGGGAGCTTCATCCTTGAAGTTCTAATGGGGATTTCTTATTCACTCACCATAGTTGAGTGAGGGGATTCTGTCAGGGTGGGGGTATCAGGGGTCAATTCCCTGGCAGCAGGGCCGCCAGGGGGAGAGGGTTACTTCAAGACTTTGACGGTGAGGATTCTATCCAGCCGGATAGGAAGCACGGCTTCTCCCCCAGGCTGGATCCGTTTCAGCCTCAGTCGGTCTTTATCAAGACCGGCAAGAACACCTTCGTAAACCCTCCCTTGATTGAGCTCAATAATGATTTGCCGGTTGATATAGTCAGCCAGAGAAGCCTTTTCAATCACCGTGTAATTCAAGTGGGAGCCCGTATAGATCGCTCGTTCATCCACAACGGATGTTTCAGGCGAGGGTTGCTTTGGTGGTGCTTCTGGTGTCCTGAGCTGTTGCTCTGAAGGGGCATTAAGCTGAAGCAACGTCTGGAGGTCCGCCAGCCGGGAGAGTATCTGGACAGGAGACAAACTAAGCTCTGGTGCTTGAACTTCACGGCCATTGACCTCCATGCTCAGCTTTTGCAGTTGTGGCCAGCTTTGCTGCTGGGAGGGCTTCAGTCTGGCTGGGTGAAAGCCGCGCTGAAACCGGGCGGTAACACTGAGGTGTTCTGGTTGGGTGAGCAGCCTCCTGTAGGCCTCCCGGACAGACGGGCCGGGAATTAAACCCCAGACCTCTCCATAGTAGTGGTCACTTCTTGAGGTTTCGCGGGCAATATACTGCTGGGGAGAGATTCTTGACCGGGCTGCACAGTAAGCGGTTCTCCTGGTCAGAAAACCATCATCCTGGTAATGGAAGGTCAGCTGTGAGAGTTCTGCCCCCGGGCTATCCAGAAACCTGGGAGAGAGTGCTGGAATGTTGTCTAGCCGGGTGGTGAGTGTGGCAAAGCCGATGCCCTGCATTTCAGTACCCATTGACAGCTCAAGGCTCTGGCTGAAGTCATCATAGTGGTAAGCCAGGCTGAGGTTCATCAAAACGGAAGGGTTGTAACCCATGGCCAGAAGCTCTTCCGGGCCAAAGCGGTAATGTTGTCCACAGGAGGAAGGCAATATTCTGCCCAGTTGGCGGTTGCTGGATGAGTAGCGTTCAACCAGTAACGGGTTCTCCAGAAAGAACAGGCCTGTTCCTTCCAGTTCTATGGCCAGTTGCCTGGGCAGAACGGCCTCCTCTGCCATCAGTGCAAGCCTGTACAGGCTGAGGGGGGCGGGAAAGTGGATCGAAAGACGCTCAACCTGTTGTCTGGGGAGTTGGCTTTGCTGAAGTTCCACGGACACCTGGTGGAGAGTAATACTGCCCCGTAAGTCAATATTAATGGTCTGATAGTGGATTCTGGCGTAGGGAGATAGCCTGGCAATCCACTGGTCGACCATCAGCGTGACCTTGCTGGTCAGAAAGTAGTTAAGGCCAGGTAAGATGACTGAAGCCAGAATCAGGGTCAGAATAAGCCCTTTCAACACTCGACGCACTTTTTTATCCTGCTTTGGTCAGCCCTGTTGATGAAGCCAGTGATAGGAGTTGTGATGAATTCTGCCAGTATTCGATAAAGCAGACCAGAGGTCGGCTGGAGAAAGCCGCCCTGAACATCCTCTGACCAGAAAAATGGGCTCTGGGTCTCAAATTCCGGGTTATTCTGATTGCGCTGCTACTCAATGGATCAGGTTATAAAAACCGCTTGATCCATTTTCTTAACTGGACTTCCGGCAGAGCTCCAGATATCCGCTCAAGCTCTTTTCCGTTCCTGAAGGCGATCAATGTTGGAATACTGCGAATATTATATTGTACCGCCATCTGCTGGTGGGCCTGGGTGTCCAGTTTGGCGAGGCGAATCAGGGGCTCAAGTTCAGCCGCAACCTTGCTGAAAGCGGGAGCCATGGCTTTGCACGGACCGCACCAGGGGGCCCAGAAGTCTACCACCACAGGAATATCCGTCTGGCTGAGGAAACGTTTGAAGTTGCCTGCATTGAGAATGGCCGGTTGTCCTGAAAAAAGGGGGCTCCGGCACTTTCCGCAGACAGGGTGGTCTTTCAGGCGGTTTCCAGGTACCCGGTTAGCCGTGGTGCAGGTTGGACAGGGGATCTGAAGTGGGGAGGTCATTGTCTCTGGCTCCCCAAAAGGAAGGTCATTTTTTTACACCTTTTCGTTTTGCTCAAAGTTTATAACTGGGACTAACCTTAAAGGAAATGACTGGTTTGAGAAAGGATGCACATACCGATATGGACTCTCCCTCTTTAACGCCCTCCGCGGACTTTTCCGGAAAGCAGGTTCTGGTGGCTGAAGACAACATGGCCAATCAGCTGGTACTGAAAAAACTGCTTAAGAAAGTCAGTGTCACACCTGTGTTTGCCAACAATGGCCAGGAAGTTGTGGACCTTTATAAAAGTGACCATGAGAAGTGGGATCTGGTGCTCATGGACTGTGAAATGCCGGTGATGGATGGCTACACCGCCACCGAAACCATTCGCCAGTTCGAACAGGAAAGTAACCTGGCGAAAGGGAACATTGTGGGATTAAGTGCCCACGCCATCACTGAGTTCAGGAACAAGGCTCTGGGTAAGGGGATGGACGACTATTTGACCAAGCCCATTGACCGGGACTTGCTCTACAAAACCCTGGCGCAGTATCTGGGTAATTGATTGGATATGGGGAAGATAAAAAAGGGGGATGCAAATGCATCCCCCTTTTTTGTTGTCCGGCTTTGTTGACCGATAAAGCGATCAGTTGGCAACAATATTGACCAGTTTTCCTGGCACTACAATCACCTTGCGGATGGTTTTACCGTCGATAAACCGGGCGACATTGTCGTGCTCTTTGGCCATCTGCTCAATGGCGTCCTTGTCCATGCCTGCGGGCACTTCCAGCTTGGCCCGAACCTTGCCATTCACCTGGACCACCAGAGTGATTGCGTCTTTCCTGAGAGCCTCTTCATCGATGCCTGGCCAGCTGGCATCGAGCACTGAATCAGTGTGTCCCAGGGCTTTCCAGACACTGTGCATGGCGTGAGGCGCGATGGGCGCCAGCATCAGAGTGGTGGCTTCAATGGCTTCGTGAATAACCGCGCGGTCCTGATCGCTATTGCACTTGAACTTGCTGATGGCGTTGTTCAGTTCCATGATGGCGGCAATGGCGGTATTGAACGTCAAGCGCCGTTCGCAATCATCCGAGACCTTGCCAATGGTTTCGTGGGTCTTGCGGCGCAGGTCTTTCTGTTCCTTGCTCAGAGCAGACGAATCAAGGGCAGGAATATCACCCAGGGCAACGTGCTCTGCCACCTGTTTCCAGAAACGGCGCAGGAAGCGATGGGCGCCTTCCACAGCGCTTTCTGACCACTCCAGAGTCTGTTCCGGTGGCGCGGCAAACATGGTGTAGAGACGGATGGTGTCCGCACCGTACTTGTTGATCAGGTCCTGAGGATCAATACCGTTGTTTTTGGACTTGGACATTTTACTCATGCCTGCATGCTCAACGGTTTCCCCGGTGCTCTTGAGGGTGGCGGTTACCAGGCGTCCCTTGTCGTCAAACTCCATATTGACATCGGTAGGAGCGATCCAGTGCTTGACCCCTTTTTCATCCACTTTGAAGAAGGTGTCCGCCAGCACCATGCCCTGGCAAAGCAGGCGCTTGAAGGGCTCATCACTGTCCACCAGGCCCGCATCCCTGAGCAGTTTGTGATAAAAACGGGAGTAGAGCAGGTGCATAACGGCATGCTCGATACCGCCAATGTACTGATCAACTGGAAGCCAGTAGTTTGCCTGGGTCGGGTCCAGCATCTGGTCATCGGAGCTGGATGAACAGTAGCGGGCGTAGTACCAGCTGGACTCCATAAAGGTGTCAAAGGTGTCCGTTTCGCGGGTAGCCGACTGACCATTGTGGGTGGTTTTTGCCCACTGTGGGTCGGCCTTGATGGGAGACTGAACGCCGTCCATTTCCACATCTTCCGGCAGGAGAACCGGCAGCTCCTCCAGGGGAACAGGAACCTCTGTTCCATCTTCCAGGTAGCGCATGGGAATCGGTGCTCCCCAGTAACGCTGGCGGCTGACACCCCAGTCTCTCAGGCGATAGTTGACCTGACGTTCGCCCTTTCCCTGTGCAATGAGTTTGTCGGCAATGGCGTTAAAGGCGGCTTCTGAGGAGAGACCGTCGAACTCACCGGAATGGATCAGACGACCTTTTTCTGTGTAAGCGCACTGAGTCAGGTCGACGACTTCTTCACTCTCCTCTGAGTTGAGAGGCTCAATCACCTGCTCAATGGCGAGGCCAAAGCGGGTGGCAAATTCGTAATCCCGCTGGTCGTGACCCGGAACCGCCATGACCGCACCGGTACCGTAATCCATCAGGACAAAGTTGGCAGCCCATACAGGAATCTCTTTGCCGGTGATGGGGTGGATGGCCCGGATGCCGGTATCCACACCGACTTTTTCCATAGTGGCCATTTCCGCTTCGGTCACCGCATTGGACTTGCACTCTTTAATGAACGCATCCAGCTTTGGATTGCTGGCGGCAGCGGCTTTGGCCAGGGGATGTTCTGCGGCAACCCCCACATAGGTCACTCCCATCAGGGTGTCAGGGCGGGTGGTGTAGATCTGGAACTCATCAGGTGCGCCTTCAACAGGGTTGGCCACTTTGAAGGTCATCTGAAGGCCTTCTGAACGGCCAATCCAGTTGCGTTGCATGGCCTTCACCTGGTCCGGCCAGTCTTCCAGTTTGTCCAGGTCGGCCAGCAACTCGTCGGCATAGGCGGTGATTTTCACGAACCACTGGGGCAGTTCTTTTCTCTCCACCAGGGTGTCGCAGCGCCAGCAGCGGCCATCTTCTACCTGCTCATTGGCCAGTACCGTCGCATCGTTGGGGCACCAGTTGACGGTGCCCATTTTTTTGTACACCAGCCCCTTTTCATACAGCTTTGTGAAAAACCACTGTTCCCACTTGTAGTACTCAGGGCGGCAGGTGGCCAGCTCTCGGTTCCAGTCATAACCAAAACCCAGGCGCTTGAGCTGCCCTTTCATGTAATCAATGTTGTCGTAAGTCCAGGGAGCCGGTGCGGTTTTGTTCTTGATGGCGGCATTTTCAGCTGGTAGACCAAAAGCGTCCCACCCCATGGGTTGCAGGACATTTTTCCCCCGCATGCGCTGATACCGGGAAACCACGTCGCCAATGGTGTAGTTGCGTACGTGTCCCATATGCAGTCGGCCGCTGGGGTAAGGGAACATGGACAGGCAGTAATATTTCTCTTTGCTGTTGTCCTCGGTGACAGCAAAGCTGTCGTTGTCTTCCCAGTACTTCTGGGCTTCGCTTTCAATCTGGTGCGGGTGGTAATGCTCTTCCATCATTGCTCAACGGGCTTAATGTTGGGGGATGCTTCCGGAAGATCGTTCCGGAGGGACGAATCGATCATTTAACCTAGATTCAGCAGTTGGATGCGGAATTTGTGGGAAATCTGAGCGTTCTCAGCAATACCCAAAGGGCATAAAGACGCGTCGTGCTGCCAATGGCCGTAGTCTTTATGCCCTATGGGTACTTGGCAAACGGCGCAACGCAGCTGAGGGCGCTCAGATTTTTCACAAAACCGCAGAGCGGATTCAAAGTCACCTAAAAGGTGAGTAATAAATACAGCTCTATGGCTTTGACCCCACTGGTTGTAGAGAAACTCAAGCGGCCAACTGCTGAATCTAGGTTTAATATCGTTTATACAAGTTAATACAATATCGTGGGCTAGGATACATCAGAGCCTTACCGGCTGCACTTTTACTTTCTTTTTTTCAGGGTTTTCCGGTGAATCCCGTTATTCCAGCAGGTTGCCTGGGACCACTGAGGTTGATTTGCGTCAGCCGGGTTTTTGTCAGCCTCTGGTAAGGTTGCTCCGTTTTCTCTAAGCGGGTTATGCAGGGGGCTTTTTGATAGGACCATGAGCGATATTGCAATTTCCATCTCCATTCTGTCCCTGGTGGCGGTGCTGGGTCTCTGGATAGGTAACTGGAGAATTCGCGGCGTTGGCATGGGCATAGGTGGGGTGCTGTTTGGTGGCATCCTGGTGGGGCACTTTGTCTTCCAGCTGGATATCCATCTGGATAACCACACCCTGGAATACATCAAGGAGTTTGGGCTGATCCTGTTTGTTTACACCATCGGGATTCAGGTGGGCCCCGGTTTCTTTTCTTCCCTGAAAAGCAGTGGCCTGAAACTGAATGCCTTTGCCGCTGGCCTGGTTTTGCTGGGAGGGCTGGTGGCCACTGGGCTGCATCTTTTGTTTGATGTGCCCTTGCCGGTGGTTCTGGGTATTTATTCCGGCGCGGTCACCAACACCCCTTCACTGGCGGCAGGCACTGAAATTCTGGCGGAGCTGGGTACTCAGCCGGAGTTGCTGAGTATTCCCGGTTCCGGTTATGCCGTGGCCTATCCGTTCGGGATCTGCGGGATCCTTTTGAGCATGTGGCTTATTCGTCGTCTGTTCCGGGTGGATGTTAATAAAGAGGCCGAAGTGTTTGAGCAGGCTGCCGGTGCCGGGCATGAAAGCCTGAATACGGTGAATGTGGCTATTCGGAACCCCAATCTTGATGGTCTTGCGCTTCAGGATGTTCCTGGCTTGAACGACGGGGATCTGGTTTGCTCCAGGCTCAAGCGGGGAGATGAGTTGATTGTTCCCCAGAGCTCCACCAGTGTGGCCCTGGGCGATATTCTGCACCTGGTGGGCAGTCGACAGAAGTTGCAGAATGCCCGGCTGATTCTGGGAGAGGAAGTGGATGCTTCCCTGACCACCAAAGGCACTGACCTGCGGACCTCCCGGGTGGTGGTCACCAATGAAAAGGTGTTGGGTAAAAAGCTGGTTGATCTGAAACTGAAGCAACGTTACGACGTGGTAGTGTCGCGGCTTAACCGGTCCGGTGTGGAACTGGTGCCGGATAGCCATGCCAGCCTTCAGTTCGGGGACATTCTGAACCTGGTGGGTCGTCCGGAATCCATTGATGCGGTGGCCAACCAGGTGGGCAATGCCCGGCAGAAACTCCAGCAGGTGCAGATGATGCCGGTGTTTATCGGGATCGGGCTAGGGATTCTGCTGGGCTCATTGCCCCTTCATATTCCCGGATTGCCAGCGGCACTGAAGCTGGGCCTGGCTGGAGGGCCTTTGCTGGTGGCTCTGATTCTCGGGCGCATTGGCAGCATCGGGCGTCTCTATTGGTTTATGCCTCCCAGTGCCAACCTGGCGCTCAGGGAAATCGGCATTGTTCTGTTCCTGGCGGTGGTTGGGCTTAAGTCCGGGAAAAACTTTGTGGATATCCTGGTTCATGGTGAAGGGGTGCAGTGGATGATGTATGGCGCTGTGATCACCCTGGTACCACTGCTGGTGATTGGCATCACCAGTCGTATGTTTGGTGGCCTGAATTATCTCAGTATCTGCGGGATGCTGGCTGGCTCCATGACCGATCCACCGGCTCTGGCTTTTGCCAATGGCCTGCATGAAAAATCCGGGGCTGCGGCCCTCTCCTATGCCACGGTATACCCCTTGGTGATGTGTTTGAGGATTCTTTCACCCCAGATACTGGCCGTGTTGTTATGGGGTGTTTGACGTTATTCTGATGTCGGTCTGATAGTGAGGAGGCAGTAAGGTGGTTTTTACTGCCTCCTCTTATCAGAGTTCAGTTGGGTGGCAATGGTTTTTTACTCTTACCATTGGATGTTTTCCTTAATAATCCGCGTCTACTGCAGTGAACTCATCGTATGATTCGATAAGATCATCCAGGTCAAGGTTTCTTTCAACATTGTAACCGGAGTCACCCATGTGTTTTTTTATGATTTGAGTGGCAACCACAGGTAGGTTTTTACCGTAAGTTTTCCAAATCAGGTTGGCTGATTGAATAAAAGCCGCTTTGTTTTTCTTTGTTTCCAATATGCCGTCAATGATTTCACCTCGTGAGTAATTTCGAATTTCAGTGACAACGACAGAGCCAGAAGGTACCCCATCAGTAAAGTTACCCTCTACAACGTAGCTTTCTCCAATACTGTAACTGACCTTTCCATTGAGCTGGTTATTTCTATAGGATGCAGTGAAATATTCATTTTCAGCCAGTTTAACAGAACTGGTTCCATGTAGCTTGTTATCTGAAAACTCAAAGATATAAGGCCGGCCCCCTGTCCGTCCATCAAACATGACCGTTTGGCCTGATAAAGTTTTTGTTCCAATATTCACTCTGGCCCAGACCTGGAAAGAGTTGAAAGGATTGTATGGGTTGTAAGCGCTATTGATATGGTGCCTTTCTTCTCTGCCTAGATGGTCGGTCATCAGAGGGTGTTGCTGAAGTTTTCTAATAACAATAGTGCGTCCCAGAGGATCGGTCCTTTCACTATTTTCTTCTGTGTGAGCGGTTGATGAAAATAGAAAGATTGTAAGCAAAATATGAATTGCAGTTCTGGTTTTCATAATAGGAATCCTTTCCATGTTTGTAGGTGGCGATGCTCTCTTGTTGCTGAAAATATAATGTTAAGAAAGAGTAATGGTGCATTTTTTTTGGGTCAACCATGTTAACTTGATTTGTTATTTAAAATGTATGGGTTGGTTATTATTTCTAACAAAAAACAGTTCAGGTCGTTTCTCCGTATTTTCTAACATCATACATTGGCTAACGTTGCCTGTATCTGTCATAAAACCTGGATAGGCCCTGATAGTAATAAGCTACCCAGGTATAACAATGCTTCCGGCTTAAAGAGAAAGCATTAAACAACACAGCGTATTGAGCAAACGATTGCTGGCTCAAACAATTCTCAAAGCAAGGTGGAAAGTAAGTTTTACAGACTGCGTGCCGGTCATTATGTGAATAAAAAAGTCTGGGTTTGCCTATGGCGTTCAGGCTGAATATTGAGGTTCTGATTGAAAAGATTGTTCGGGTCATAACAGTGTTTGATGGCTTGCAGGCGGGGGTAGTTATCCCCATAGGCGCTTTCAGCCAGTGTGGGGGACTGGCCACTGGCGCGGTTGACATAACTGCCGGAGTAAAATGGCTGCATCACCAGAGACAGCTCATCAATGAACCGGGAAGCCCGCTGGTAGAAATCGGGGTTGTCTGTCATGACCTGGGGGATGAGGTTACACAGGGCGTCCCGGTGAGCGAAAGCAGTTGCACTGGGTGGAACCCGGGCAATGACTCCCCCGGCTTGCTGAAAGTTGACTGTCAGTTCACTGCCAGGAGGGGGCACTGGGGCCTCAGCAAATGCGTCAAGCAATGTATCAATGGCTCCATCACTGAACTGGTTGATAAACCCACTGCGGAAATAGCAAAGGCGGCCTGGAGGAAAGCGGTTGCTGTGCTGGATTTCCTGGTATCGCCTGGGGGCCAGAGTATTGGTAAGCGGCGCTCCCAGGGAATCAAAAGGTCTAAGTGCTTGAGCGGCCTCTTCGACGGGGCCGTTATAACAGACACTGAACGTAAGCGTTTGCTGGCCTTTATGATCCACTGATAGCTCGGCATCCATCCCCAGCTCATCCCTTCCATGGAGTAATTGATTTCGATACAGCTTCAGGGCATTCATCCGTTTTTCTTCACCGTATACCCGCTCTCCAGCCATCAGTTTCTCTGGAATATCATGCAGTGACAGAACCATTCGGGTGACAATACCAAAATTGCCGGACCCACCTCGAATGGCCCAGAAGAGGTCAGGGTGGTTTGACGCTGAAATTTCCAGGGCAGAGCCATTGGCTAACACCAGATTTGCTGACACAAGATTATCGCAGCTGAGTCCAAGTGTTCTGGATAACCTGCCCAGTCCTCCTCCCAGTGTCAGCCCTGTGACACCCGTGGTAGGAGCAATTCCCAGAGGGACTGCAAGGTTAAATTGAGACGTTAGGTTATCCACATCCCTCAGCAAAGCGCCTCCTTCCACTGACACCAGGCGTTTATCCGGATGCAAAGTGATTTTGTTCATCAGGCTGAGGTTGATAGTTAACCCTCTGGCGATGAGAGCGTTTCCAGCTACATTATGTCCGCCTCCACGAACGGAAAACGGCAGGTTGAACCGGTTGGCGAACCCCATTGTGCTGATGACATCCTGCAGGCAGGAACAGCAGGTGATAATGGCTGGTTTCACGGTGATGGCACCATTCCATACCTGGCGGACGGATTCATAACCATCATCAGCTGGAAAGTAAAGTGAGCCCTGAAGGGACTTATGAAACTGCCTCAAATGGTATTCCGGCAATTCAAATTCACGGCCAGACCGGTTTTTCAGAATAAGCGGCTTCATCTGGGGGCTTTTAGTTCGGGTCGTATGGAGTAGTTGCAGCATAGACCATGCCTGGAAGGTAGCTCCCTCTGCCTTCAGCGGCTCTGTCACAAAAAAGGAACCGTTTGAGGCCCTTTGGGCTTCCAGGCGTATCAGAGGGACTATGGGCTTGCCCGCTATCTTTCCTTATGTATCACGATCAGATACCGCTAATACAAGTATCTTGAAAGAAAGTTGACTGGTCAGGTTATGTCTTTTCAGTTAAATAGCCCATTGAGTGAGTTTACATCCAATGATCTGGGGGCTTTCATTGAAAGCCGGTTAAGTCAGGATGTCGAGAGCCTGAGAGAGGCCTTTCAGCACTCGGGTAATATTCGTTACTGCATCATCGATGACTTTTTTCCTGAAGCGGTGGCAAAGGCGCTGTTTGCCTCTTTTCCTGGTCCAGACAATACACCTCTGAGATATAAAAGCAGTCTCCGGGAACAGAAATATTCAACGAACCAGCTGCATTTATTAAACAACAAGCTGAAGAACGCCGTGTTGTGTTTTGAAGATGATCGTGTTCTTGAGCTGTTCAGGGAAATAACAGGTTTTACGACGCTTATTTCTGATGACGTTCTGTATGCGGGGGGAGTCAGCGAAATGCGTTATGGTAACTTTGTTTTACCCCATCTGGATAATTCCCATGATTTCCACAGAGAGAATTACCGGGCGGTGAACCTGTTACTTTATCTCACTGATCATTGGAGTTCAGAAGCAGGGGGGAACCTGGAGATCTGGCCTGAGGGCTTAAAGGGGGACAAGCTTGAAATTGTTGCCCAGTTTAACCGGCTGGTGATTATGGAAACGCCTCCTCACGCCTGGCATGCAGTAAGCCCTGTTCGTCATGAGGCACCCAGGCGCTGCCTTTTCTACAGCTATTTCCGCCCAGAGCCCCTGGCAGACCATGAATACTTTCAGGTGACCTCCATGAGGGCCTGGCCGGGGGATGTTCTTCTGGATAGCCTTCTTGCTGCTGATATAAAAATAAGAATGTTGCTCCGTCACTTTTTCCCCCGGGGGCTTTACGGGGATCGCGCTGTCTGGAAAAAAAAGCGATAACTGTCTTGTAATTGAAGCCGCAGCTGACATAGACCTGCTCTGTTCCTTAAGGGGGCGTCTTTTCTTCCTTGCTATTCCAGATCCTCTTTTATTTCTGCAGTGCTCCACAGAATAAAATTGTTATGGGTTCAGTAACTCTGTAATGGAATAAAGACGGAGTCTGATGTGACGTAACAGGCCCCTGATATCAGAATGGCGCCCGACTTCACCGTGAAGTCTAAAACAACACATTTTAAATCCCTCACTGAACAACACTGGATGAAACCATGAAAAAGATGATGACCATTGCTACAGCCCTGACCGTTGCCACCCTTTCTGCTAATGCCATGGCGGGTGAATGGTTTGCTGGCCTGGAAGGTGGCAAGGCATATAACAAGTTTGAGCAAACGATTGCTGGTGCAAAAGACTCTGAAAACAAGGTTAAAAGCAAGTTTTACGGATTGCGTGTCGGTCAATATGTAAATGACAATGTGCGAGTATATGGCACCCTCAGTCGCAATAAATTTAACGACTCCCGGGTGAAAGATGCAGGATTGAAGCAGAAAAGCCTGATGCTCTCCACCGACTACGTTTTTATGGCTGACTCGGCTATTCGACCCTTTGTCGGGGCGTCTCTGGGGGGAACTCGCTTTGAAGCCCAGGGTGAGAAAAAGTCCGGGTTTGCCTATGGTGCCCAGGCTGGATTGATGTATCAGGCCGGTCCCGTGGATCTGGAGCTGGGGCTGAAATACATGGGCAACAGCGCTAAGGTGAAGCCAGCATCCGATGCTGAATTCCGGGTTAAGAATTCCCGTCAGGCCTATTTGTCTGCGGCATACCGTTTCTAAGGGGCCTGAAAAGTCTGTGCGGCAGCTTGCCTTGATTGAGCTGCTGCTATTCAAACCTCTCTGTTCAGAAAGTATTCAGGCTCAAGGGTGATAATTAAGCGACCAATCCTGTCAGATTTTGGGTGGCTTTATGGCGGACACATTATTATCTGCAGGCCAGGTGAAGCGCCTGATTGCCCGCAGATCCATGGACGGTGGACGAACAGGGGGTGAGCAAGGTCTCCCTGAGGCGGTGAAAATACCCTTTACCAATTTTTCCTATTGGTTAAAGTCAGATGTTGAACAATGGATTTGTTCAAAGGAAAAAAACAGGACCACCTGAAGTAGGGAGGCTGTCGGACAATTTGATTCGTTCTACTAAATGTTATGCTCGAAAGCATAAGTCCAACAGCCTCCTGGGCTGCCCTGCATAGAGCTGCCTGGGAGCATGATTTCCCTAGCAGCTTTCTTATTTGATTAAAGCACTTCTGCAACTACCCGGCGGTTTTCTTCACGGCCTTCATGGGTGCTGTTATCAGCAAGTGGATCACTTTCACCCATGCCGATCGCTTCAATCCGGTTTCCATCAATACCAAACTCATTGATCAGCATCTGGCGAACGGCATCTGCACGACGCTGTGAGAGGGCTTTGTTGTATTCTTCAGGACCACTGTTATCGGTATGACCGACGACACGGATTTGCACCTCTTCGTAGTGCTTCATGTAGTCTCCTATGTCGGCAATCCGGCTGAGATCGCTGTCCCGGATGGTGGCAGAGTCAAAATCAAAGTCCACCATCAGATTGATCTCTTCACGGGGAATGCAGCCGGTTGAGTCAACGGTGGCACCCGCTTCGGTACCCAGGCAGAGATCATTGGCATCGGCAATGCCGTCCTGGTCCGCATCCACAGGTTGTTCAACAGGCTTTTCCACTGGTGCTGTATCGGCCACTGCTGCAGGTGCCGGGCTACCAAAGGTCCAGTTCAAGGCCAGTTTCATCATTCCTTCGGTTTGTCCATAATCCAGACTGCGAACAGCACGGACATCACCCTGAACGGACAGGTTAGGTGTCAGGGATTTGCGCAGGCCAACCCCCATATTCAGGCGGGTGTCGTCATTTTTAATACCATTAGTACGGTGTTCATTAAACTCACCAATACCAGCGACAGTATAGGGGGTTAAGCTCCCGTCCCAAGGCTTCAGGTCATAGTAGGCATCCACTCGATAGTTTTGAATACGGGCATCACCTGCCGCATTTTTTTGTCCTGCCTGGTACTCTGAGAAAACCCCTTCGATGCTTAAACGGTTATTAAAGCGATAACCGATACCAAATTCCGGTGCCATTTGATTATCCAGTGAGCGGATGCTGTCGTAAGCTGTATAGGTGCCACCAGCACTGATGGAGAAGCCTTTATCCACCACGTTTGGTGAAGAGTTGTCGGCTATCGCTGCACCACTGATGGCGGAAATGATCGCTGCGCTGAGCACTGAGCGGATAATTGCTTTGTCGGTCATGGGTTGGTCCTTGTTGTATTTTTCTGGCTTGTGGCCGGAACATAACAAAATGATCGCTATTTTGTGAATAGCGTTATTTTATATAACTGGCTTTTCAATGGATGATGGCTTTTTATCGAGAGTGACTTCGACGAAAAATAATAGGCGAACACCTTAAAAAAACTAAAGTGGTTTGGTGAAAGGAATTTATGAAGTTGGATTGACGTATTTTGCTATTTATGGAGTGTCTGTCGCAGTCTGTTCGTGACTTATATCCGGTATAAGTGCAAAGCCTTGATGAAAGTATACGAGCTCTGGTGAGTGTTACAGGAAGCGGGTTTTCCTGAAAAACGGCTTATTGTGTGGGAGATGTCTATTGAAAAACGGGGCGCCAGGCAGGCTCTGCTCTGAAGGGGGAAGGTAAGTGGAAAGTGTCAGGGTAAGCCAAATGTAAAATGGATTGTAATCTGAAAAAAAGCAGTATTTTTATCAGGTTTATGTGGCTGACACAGTCTATAAAAAGCTGGAATGACTTCCAGCTTATGACCGTTCTGTATAGAGGGCTCAGTGATACTTGAAACGATAACTTTCCAGGGGTAAGTTGCCTGGATTCCCCGGCGAAACATGGTACTCAATAAACTCGTCGTCAATTTCAACCACGTGCCATAAATTGGAGGTGGCTAACGTTTCATTGACGGGCTTGTTGATGGGAGGACGGGTGAACAGCTCCTCCCATTTTGAAACGGTCATTGCCTCAGGTGTTTTTCCTTTGATCGCGGTTGATATCATTTTAAATCGGTCGACACTGTCGTGGTTGAGTTGCCAGTATACCTCCGGCAGTTTTTTCATATCTTCAGGCGGTTCTGAGAGGTTCAATTCGGTTCGGTAGGCGCCAGAAAGGTCATTATTGGCCCTGGCCACATTGGCTACCGCCATCCAGGTGCCACTGGTTTTCAGCTCAACCATTTTATTGGATGACACTTCAAAGGTGCGGGTGCCCTTTTTATCGGTCAGGGTATAGGCAAGCCCGGCGGCGGGTTTCACCGACTTCAGAAATGCGATGGCTTTTTCTACAGAGCCTGCTTCTATGAGCCG
This sequence comes from Endozoicomonas sp. Z74, assembly GCF_057680865.1. Lineage (NCBI taxonomy): Bacteria > Pseudomonadati > Pseudomonadota > Gammaproteobacteria > Oceanospirillales > Endozoicomonadaceae > Endozoicomonas > Endozoicomonas sp. Z74. The sequence continues at coordinate 26,494 of NZ_JBLYZI010000031.1, read as the reverse complement.
GCGGTAAATAAAGATCTGAGCAAGCCCGTTATCCACATCATGAGCCAGCTGGAATTTGGAGTGTGGAGTGAATGTATATCCGTTAGTGGCGTTGATTCCATGGCCCATAAGAGTGCCCGCATAGGTGGTGGTCAGTAGCACTGTGCCATCTTCCAGAACATGCTTGATAAGGGCTTGACTGCCTTCAAAGTGGCGGGTCCAGTCCAGAGTATAGGCGACGGTTGCCTTTCCTTTGGCCCATACTGAACCATGGGAGCAATGACCTGTCGGGAGGTCCAGGCTGGATTTTTCTGACGCCAGCATGGGATCGATTCCGGTCATTTTTTCCAGAACCCAGAATGTTTCATCAAAGTTCAGGTTGTAGGCGAACAGGTCTCGGAAGTCCAGCCCGGCTCCATGGGCTATTCCCCTGATTTCCTCCACCAGCTCCGGTGTTATGTTTCTGGCTGTCTGATACAGGCCGGTTTTTGTATAAAAGAATGTTCTGTAATCTTCCCAGTTGTAGTCTGTGCCCGCCTGCTTCAGGAAAGCAGATACCATATCGTATTTAAACCGATTCAGGGTGGGTCGTATGACTTTGCGTAATGCCCTGCCATGTTGAACTCCTCGTGCATAAGGGGAGCCTTTAACTTCTACCGTATAAAACTCCGACTGCTGGTTGTTCAATTCTACCTGGTACTCTATAGGAGGGATGCCCGTCATCCCTTGGGCCTCTGACTCTGTAGCCAGCAGACCACTGGCGATGGCAAAGGAGGCTATAAATGCGGCTGTGCTTGCTTTCATCCTGTTGTTTCCTGAAAGGCTTAACGCATTGGTGTCCCCACCCCTTCGGTTTAATCAGAGAGGGCGGGTGTCCGTTAATGGTTACTTATTGTTGAGGGCTTTGATGATGGCGGGGGCCATTTCACTGAACAGCAGCAATGCCATTCTTGGGGTTTCCGGCATGGCGTAACTGCCTGCTGTGGCAATGACGATGTCGGCATCCTTATCCATAATCAGGGTCTGGCCGTGGATCCCGACCATGGCCAGCATTTTGTGCCCCTTTATATCCAATACCCGGAACTGGTCCTTGTACCAGCCCCTGGGAGCTAGATGGGATTCTTTGTTATACCTCCAGGCAGAACGAACCTCTTCGTTGCCTGACAGCAGGTTATCAATGAACTGTTTGGGAATGATCTGTTCGCCTTTATGATTCCTGCCATCATTGAGCAGCATCTGGCCAACCCGTGCAAGATCTCTGGTGGTCATGTTCAGGCCTCCGGAAGCTACTGCATAACCGGTAGGGTCAGACTGCCAGATAGCGCTGTTCTCCATGCCCAGTCGATCCCAGATTTTTTCTTTCAGGAGATCGGGCAGTCGCTTGCCCATTACCTTTTCAACCACCATACCGAGCACTTCAGTGTTGATGCATTGATACTGATAGGCCACTCCGGTTGGGTATTTTCTTTTTTTGATGGTTTTAGCGTACTCCAGGGTACCGCTCAGTCGGCCCTCAACCTGGCCATTCCATTCCTGGGCATCGGTCATGGCTTTGGCCCAGAGGAAGCCGGGAGTAAAGTCGACCTGGGTGCCTGAACGCATATCAGCCACTTCCTGCACTGTGCTCTCGGCAAATGCGCTGCCTTTCAGTTCAGGCAGGTAGTCCTGAATCGGTTGGCTCATATCCAGTTTGCCTTCTTCAACCGCTAAGGCGGCCAGAAGGCTGGTGAACGACTTGGTGATGGACATCTGAAGGGTCTTGCTGTTGGCAGAAAGGCCATTCCAGTAATGTTCATGGACCAGAGCATTTCCTTTAAGGACCACCATGGCGTTATTATGCAATCGATCACGCAGCAACACTTCCAGGCTGATGGGGCCGGTGGCGTCGTTTACCGGTATGTCATTCAGTTTCAGTTGACCCGCAGGTGCCCATTCTCCTGACTCTTGGGCGGCTTTTGATAACGGGATGTCGTAGGAGTGAGTGAACTTCCAGGCATGATGAAAGCTGGCTGCTGCCATTTCACCGGTATCCCAGTTCTGCTGGGTGAGTCCGAAACTTCTGGACTGTTCAAGAAACGCCGTGTCGGGTTTCCTGAGTTCCGAGGACATGGCGGAAGCAGAGGACAGGAGTAGAGAAAGCATCAGTGCCGTTTTTGTTCCCTTGCTGAGTTTGAAAGTGTCTGAATTCAGGATCATTGTCTTTTACCCCGTGGCTGTTTTTGTCGTGGGAAGCCCGCTTTAGGGAAGAGAGCCTTCCCTTTTATGCTGGTGTCTGTGTTGTATTTTCGTGTCATTCAAAAAGCAGTTCATGGCAGACAGTGTCACTTTTTTGTAGCGGATAATTGACCAGAAATGGCAGTGAATGACCAAAGTGAAGTAGCAGGGGGAACCCTGTCTGGGGAGTAATCAATGAAACTTGAGGCCGTCCAGGCATTTCTGCTGGCTGAGGAGACCGGGTCGATTTCAGAAGCGGCCAGAAGAATGAAAAAGCCGAGAGTGATGCTGAGCAACTGGATATCGGCGCTTGAGGACGAGTGGGGGATCACCCTGTTTGACCGGGCCGGCTATAAGCCGGTGCTTACGAAAGAAGGCCAGGCATTACTGCCTGTATGCCGCTCATTATTGGCAGCGTCCGACATGCTGCAGCGCAAAGTGGGCAGTATGCTGAAGTCGGATGAGCAAAGCCTGGCACTGGGGATTGACCATGGTGTAGAGCAGGGCTTTATGTTGGGTGTCATGGAGAATCTTGAGCGTCTCTACCCCTCGCTGAACCTGACTGTGAGGGTTGGGTTTGATGATGAGTTACTGGATTGTGTGGAGTCCGGTGAGCTGGACTTTATTTATACCGGTCTGGTTGAACCGGACCTGTCCCGTTTTGCCTGTCGGCAGATTGGTCATTATGACTTTGTTGCGGTTTGCCACAAGGATCACCCTCTGGCCAGTTACGATTACCTGGAAGTCTCTGATCTCTATAGTCACCGGCAGATCTGGACCCGGCTTCACAGGACGACTGACTCAAAAAAAGTGCGTTTTTCGGACAGCTTCTGGCAAGTTTCCGACTACCAGGCCGCAGTGGGGCTGGTCAGGCGTGGACTTGGCTGGACCAACTGCCCCAAGGCTATGGCGATTGATAGTATTCGTTCGGGGGAGCTGGTTATCCTGAGTCACCCCCAAGCGGTTTATCGATGGCCAGTGGGTTTGCTCTGGCGGGCTGACTACCAGCCGGGGCCGGTCATGCAGCACCTGATGGAAGCCATTGCCAGCCATTACAGCAGGGGGTAGCTTCTGGCTACAGAAGGAATGTGGTTAGAAATCTGTCCAGTCAGACGATGCTTGTAGGGTGTCGCTTATATTGTGAGGGCGTTGTATGTCATTTAATCCTCCCGCAGGCGTCTGCTGGGAGAAATTGGAGTGGGAAGTCGAAAAACCACGATATAAGTTGAAACAATAAATGTGATGATGGCTGTTCCTTCGATCAGCAGAGCGGTGTTGGTACTTATTTTTCCTGCAGCAAGGGCTCCACAGGCAAGCAGCAGAGAGAACTCACTGCTCTGCCCAAGGCGCAATCCCATTTCTGCGGCATTGTCTGAATGCTCTCCTGCCAGTTTTTTCAGCAGGTATTTAAACAACAGTGGCTTAGCGATAAGGATAATGGTGGAGGAAAGCAATATTGCGGCCAGTGTGCTGGCGGGAAGAATGGGTTTGAACTGGGCACCGACAGAAAAGAAAAACAGAATCAGAAAGAACTCCCGGAGGGGTTTAAGTCCTTCTGCAATGACCAGTGAGATGGGAGACGTGGCAATACTGACTCCGGCAATAAAAGCACCGATTTCATGGGAAAGGCCAACCTGTTCTGCCAGCTGGGCCGCAGTAAAGCACCAGCCAAGGGATACCAGAAAAATGTATTCGGAAATACGGTCAAAACGGGCGAACAGTTTAAGCAGAAAATAGCGGACAAACCACCAGGACCCCAGGGCAAAGACAGCGGTCTTCAGGGGCAGAAATAGAGCGTCAAATGGGGTGTCATGGCCACTGCTGTATAGAAGGAGAATGGTCAGGATGGCAAGGATATCCTCGAACAGCAGGATACTGATCATGACTTCGCCGGTTCTTTTATGATGCAGGGTGGTGGTGGGAATAAGCTTAAGGCTGAGTACTGTGCTGGAAAAGGATAATGCTGCGGCGCTGATCAAGGCTTCATTCCGGGGAAGGTGAAAAGCAAAGAACAGGCACGCCCAGATGAGCAGGCCGGCACCCAGCAGACATAGAAAGGTGACCAAAGCCGTTTGTTTTAACTGTTTCAGCAGGTTTTTTGGGTGCAGATGTAACCCGAGCAGAAACATTAACAGAATAATGCCCATGGTTGAGATGGCATCGATGTGACCATCACTGGCCATCAGGCTTGCACCATAAGGGCCGGCAATAACACCCAGACAAATGTAGGCAAGAATGATCGGCTGTTTCAGCCAGGCAAACAGCGTTCCCAACAGGGACGCACCTCCAAAAATCAGTGCCATTTCCAGTATCAGGTGTTTGAAAGCACTATCCACAGGCTTGGTATCCGGTTTCCCGTAGGTTTAAGGGTTTCAAAAAGGGCTTAAGTTTGACAGGTTCTAATGTGTTGTCTGGATGGCCAGCAGCCGATAGGCCGTCAGTGGTGCACCCAGCTGGTGGTAATAAAGCCCTCTAACCACTGAGCTGAGATAATCCACAGCGATCAGTCGGCTGATTTCATTGAGCTGCTCGTTATTAAGGCGCACCTGGCAGTTCTTGAATGCTTTATCCGTAAGCGGCAGTGAGTCCTGGCTCACCTTATCCAGCCAGAATTTAATTTCAGAAGGTACGCTGGTTATGCTGCTGAAACCAAAGCCCTGCCAGAGACGCTGGCTTCCAAGCACCTGCCGGTAATCACTCCCCGAGTAATGGGGCAGTTCATTAAGGGAGTGAGGCTGTACATAGGTGTTGTTTCTTGTGGTAAAGCGCAGGAACTCATCCTTCAGGTAGGGAGGGCAGCTGGGGGCTGTATTATAGGCAAGGTTAAGAAAACGCTTGATACCATTACTGTTGACCACCTGAAGAGTGAGCTTCCTTAAGAGCGCCCTGTCCGGCTGGATGTAGTGAATAGGGTAGCCTTCCAGTCCGAGTTGTTGCAGTTTAATGGCCAGCAGTGCTGGCAACCTGTCGGAAAACACCTGAACTCCCCCAGGGTAACGGTGCCTGATTTCATGGGGCAACAGTATTTCAAGTTCTGTGATACTGACAAGAGTGATCTTTTCACTCACCCTGGTGTGGGGTTGTAAAGTAGAATGCGTTGAGGCAGTTAACAGGAGCAGGCTGCCATAAACCAGGATCAAAGCGATTTTCATTCGGCGGCTATCCACAGATTCTGAAATTGAGCTCTAATCGGGAGAAAAAACTGCGGCAAATCGTCGCAATGGACTTGAACACTCAGGGTGCTGTGTGCATAAGCATAGTCGTGATTTGCTCGATAACGAGTGAATATGTCAGAATGTTTCAAATGGTCTCAGGCATGATAACGCTCAGTAGCCGGATATTTCTGCAGAGGGCCCTATCCCCGTCCACGGTGCTGGTGTGGCTGCTATTAATGGGATTAATCTTTAAATCATGGATGGCCTGGCTGGCACTGGCTGTACTTTATCTTCTTTCGATAGATCCGGTTTCTTCCCGGATCCTGATGAGCCTTGAGCGCTATCCCCCGCTGAACCCTGTAAAGCTTACCTCTATGGCGAACGAAACCATCGTCATTCTTGGGGGCGGCCTGCCTCAGAGCAGCCCTGAAATGCCCGGTCTCAGGCCATCTTCCTTCACACTGGAACGCCTTCGCTATGGTGCATGGCTTACCAGGGAAACCCATCTGCCAGTATTGGTTACCGGTGGCGGTTCCTCTCCGGAAGCAAGCACCATGGCCGAGAGCCTGTCCCGTGATTTTGGCGTGGAGGCTCAATGGCAGGAACAGGAAAGCCGAACCACATGGGAGAATGCCCGGTTTTCCCAGGAAATCATCCCTGAAAAAAAAGAGGCGGTCATACTGGTTACCCATGCCTGGCATATGCCAAGGGCTGTGCTCAGCTTTGAAAGAGCGGGTTTCAGGGTTATTCCCGCCCCTACCGCCTTTACCAGGGGACCGGATTCACTCTCCAGGCTTTCCCGCTGGCTTCCCCAGGCCCGTAACCTGGCTGTTAGTGAACGGGGTATCAGGGAATATCTGGGGTATCTGTGGTACTGGCTGGTATACCGTTGATGAGCCATTGCATCTTACCTTAATGCGATATACCCCCTTTGGTCAGGTGCAGAGGATCGAGAATTTTCCTCAGTGCGGCTTCACTCATTCCGGTCTTCTCCCGGGCCACATCAAGAATGGGGCGCTGTTCGTAATACGCCTGTTTGGCTATTTCCGCGGCTTTCATATAACCGATAACCGGATTAAGGGCAGTGACCAGGACGGGGTTTTTATGCAGTGCAGAATCAATATTGGCACTTTTTACTCTGAATCCTGCCAAAGCCTTGTCGGCCAGTATCTGACTGGCACGAGCAGACAGGTTCAGGCTGGTGACCAGGTTGTTGCCAATCATGGGCAGCATGACATTGAGTTCAAAGTTACCGGACTGGGCACCCAGGGCAATGGCGGTATCAAGGCCTGTAATCTGAGCCGCAGCCATCAGTACGGATTCACAGATCACCGGATTTACCTTACCGGGCATTATGCTGGAGCCAGGCTGCAGAGCGGGCAGCTCAATTTCACCCAGACCGGCCAGGGGGCCGCTGTTCATCCAGCGCAGGTCGCTGGCTATTTTGGTCAGGGTGGTGGCCAGGCTGCGAAGGTTTGAAGACAGTTCCAGCGCCGCCGCCGGAACGCTCAGTGCTGCAAAAAAGTTAGTGGCCGGTATGAAGGGAAGGCCAGTGTCTTCACTCAGCTTCTGGCTGACCCGAAGGGCAAATTCCGGGTGAGTATTGGTGCCTGTGCCAACCGCTGTTCCGCCCAGGGCCAGTTGGTAGAGCCGCTCGAGCGTTTGTTGAAGTCGTTGTTGGTCTTGATGTACCAGAGCTTTCCAGCCACTGATTTCCTGGGAAAAGGTGACCGGCATGGCATCCATCAGGTGGGTTCGACCGGTTTTTACTGTGTTTCTGAGTTCCTGTTCCCTGCTATCCAGGACGCTGATAAGGTGGTTCAGGGCGGGTATCAGCTGATGATGAATTAACCCAGCAGTGGCAATGTGAATGGCTGATGGAATAACGTCATTACTGCTCTGTCCCATATTGACGTGATCATTGGCCGTTATCTTTACTTTTCCTTCCAGGGACACCAGCCGGGCAATCACTTCGTTCACGTTCATGTTGCTGCTGGTGCCAGAGCCGGTCTGGTACACATCAATGGGAAATTGTTGCTCATAGGTGCCGGGAAAGTGTCCTTGAAGCACCTTTTCGGAAGCCCGGACAATGGCTTCGGCTTTTTCGTCGGATATCAACTCCAGTGACTGGTTGGCTTTGGCAGCCGCTTTTTTGATTCGGGCAATGGCGTGAATGAAATCCGGAGGCATAGGTTGTCCACTCACCTGAAAATTATCAACAGCCCTCTGGGTCTGAGGGCCATACAGAGCCTTTTCAGGTACCTGGACTTCTCCCAGGCTGTCTCTTTCAGTTCTAGTGGTTTCCTTTGAGGTGGTCATGGCGGCGGCCGTTCCTGTAAGCACAAACAGTATGAAACAACGGTATAACCTGAGTCGTTGATGAGGGGGGCTCACATGTCATTTCCTCACTGGCCGTTTCTTGACAGTGGTCAGGAATGAGCATAGCCCGGTTTTTTTATCGGCGGGACAATCGGGAAAATAAAAGCAGTTGACCCGCATATTACCTATACCCAAAGGATTTCAAGTTGCTACGCGGCGGCAAAAGAGCGAGACCCCAGGAGCTTAGATAAACTAAGTGACTGGGGTGAGTGAGAGCAGCCAACAAAGTAGCAACTTGAAAGGCGACGGGTATATATGCGGGTTGAGGCTATTTTCGACAAGTGAGTCAGGAAAAAACGCTTTTTCTTCTCAGAGGGCTAACCAGAGTCAATAGAATCATGAGCAAGCTAACCACCAGCGTGGGCCATGATCCGGTGATCATATAAGGCGTGTTCCCGGAACGCACCTCAGCGGTTTCTGACAGGACGCCCTTGCGAAAACGGGGGATGGTGGCCAGTACTTTCCCTTTGTTGTCGATCAGTGCAGAAATACCGTCGTTGGTGGCTCGTATCATATAGCGCCCGGTTTCCAGTGATCTCATACGGGCCATCTGGAAGTGCTGGAGTGGGCCGATGGATTTGCCGAACCAGGTGTCATTACTGATGGTGATCAGCAGGCCGCTGCCTTTGGCGGTGGAGGCGGCAAAGTCCGGATAGACCACCTCGTAACAGATATAAGGCGTGATCAGGGTATCACCGGCTTTGAGGTGGGGTTGGCTGGTCTTGCCGCGGGAAAACTCGGACATGGGCAGGTTAAAAAAATCGATCAGGCCGCGAAGCACTGACTCGAAGGGGACATACTCCCCAAAGGGAACCAGCTTCTGTTTGTCATAACGTCCCTCTTCTTGACCCAGAGAGAGTACGCTATTGTAAAAACGGGTCCGGTCTCCGGAGTTATCGTCATAGGGTATGCCCAGAATCAAGGTGCTGCCTTGCTGGCGGGCTTCCCGGTCAAGTTGATCCATCAACCCCCGGGCCCGGTTGTACAGCAAGGGGATGGCGTTTTCCGGCCAGATGATCAGGTCTTTGTCCCACTGCTCTGCACTCAGGCTGGTATAGGTGTTGATCGTGGACTGGATAAAGTCAGGGTCCCATTTCAGCAGTTGGGGAATATTACCCTGAACTGCACTGAATTCCAGCTTTCCGGTTTTTTCAGTCCACTGAACCTTCTGCAACGGGGCCGTTAACCCCCAGAGACCAAGGAAAGCAAAAAGTGCCAGCAGGTTGATGATCCTGTTCTTTCCCCGGGATGTTTTGCCAGGAATGAACAGTGCAACCAGCAGGCAGCTGGTAGTCACCATTAAAAGGCTCAAGCCGTAAGTTCCCGTGACCGGAGCCAGGGAGGAAAAAGGGGTGTCCAGCAGAGCATAACCCAGTAGCAGCCATGGAAAACCCGTGAATAGCCAGCTGCGAACCCACTCAAACAGAACCCATAAACCGGCGAACAGGAAAGCCTGCTGCCAGGGAGGCCGCGCACAGTCAGACTGAGATGACCGGTTAAACCCACTGTATAAAAAAAACAGGGGCATGATCATCAGTGCTGAAATTGCGAGCACAAACAGCAGGGTCAGAAAGCCTGCCAGGGGAACAGAAGCCGCACCAAACTCATGGATACTGACGTATATCCAGGAGGTTCCCGTACCGAACATGCCGATGCCAAAGAGAAAGCCACAAAGGGTAGACGTCTTGATGGGGGCGTTTCGAACCAGCAGGAAAACCAGTGCCGTTGCCACCATGGGCACCGGCCAGAGGTTAAACGGGCTGAACCCAAGGGGCAGCAAGGCGCCTGCCATCAATGACAGGACACCACGGATCAGGGCGATGGGGGCAGGCATCAGCAGGGCGTCACCCTTAGTAAACGAATGCGTCGACCGTCGGCATTGAGCACATCGAAACGAAACCCGGAAATTTCCACTGATTCATTACGGGTGGGCATGTGTCCGAACTCCTGCATGACGATACCGCCAATGGTGTCGAACTCATCATCACGAAACCGGGTGGAGAACTGCTCGTTAAAGTCTTCAATAGGGGTCAGGGCCTTGACGATAAAAGCATGGTCAAGGTCGTCAGCGGGCTTGATGTAAGTGTCTTCATCGACGTCGGTTTCATCTTCAATATCGCCGACGATCTGTTCGAGGACATCTTCGATGGTGACCAGTCCTGCCACCCCTCCAAACTCGTCAATCACAATGGCCATATGGTTCCGGTTGGTACGGAACTCGCGCAGCAGGACATTCAGACGTTTACTTTCCGGAATAAACGTTGCTGGTCGTAGGTGGTTTTTGATATTGAACCGGCCACTGTTCAGAATCAGCGGCAGCAGGTCTTTGGCCAGCAGAATACCGATGACTTCATCTTTGGTATCACCTATGACCGGGAACCGGGAGTGGGCAGACTCAATAACCTTGGGAAGGAAGTCACGGGGCTCCTGGTCTTCCTCGACGCAGACCATCTGGGAGCGGGGAATCATGATCTCGCGGACTTGCATGTCCGCAACCTGAACAGCCCCTTCGATGATGCTCAGGGCCTCGTCGTCCAGCATTCCCCGACTTCCGGCATCCCGGAGGATACCCAGCAGGGCGTTTCGATCTTTGGGGTCCTGGCTAAACAGACTGGCCAGTTTGTCCATCCAGGATGGTGACGGCTGGCCGTCCGTCGAATGGTCGTCGCTCATTGCCCTCTTTGCTCAAGTGTTGCTCACTGTACTATCGACAGTGTGCGGTTTACGGGTAGCCTTCCCTTCTTCCCAAAAAAGTGAGTTGTCACTGGGGACAGTCCTGGGAAGCTCTATCCTCAAAACGTTCTATCTCAAACGCATTCCTGATAGGGGTCTGGAAAGCCAAGCTGTTGCATGATGGCAGTTTCCAGGGTCTCCATTTCCAGAGCCTGGTCGTCTTCAATATGATCGTAGCCAAGCAGGTGCAGTGTGCCATGAACAATCATGTGTGCCCAGTGGGAAGTCAGGCTTTTTTTCTGTTCAATGGCCTCCCTTTCCACCACAGGTGCGCAGACCACCAGGTCCCCCAGCAGGGGCAGCTTCAGCTCCTCGGGAAGCTCTGAAGGAAAAGACAGCACGTTGGTGGGCCCTTCCTTATTCCGCCACTGACGGTTTAACTGGGCACCCTCCTCTGTGTCGACAATCAAGAGGCTTATTTCAGCTTCCTGTCGGTGTCTGCCCACAGCGGTAGCCGCCCATTTCTCAATTTCCTCAGGAGAGGGCAGCTGAGTGCTGGTGCTGTTGACCAGCATATCGATATGAACGCTGGTCATCATTGCACGGCCTGAGGTGTTTTGTTCTGGCTTGCCCGGTCATGGCGGTCATAGGCCTGTACGATCCTCTGAACCAGTGGATGACGGACCACATCTTTGGCGGTGAACCAGGTGAAGCCAATGCCATCGACCCCCTTAAGGACATCAATGGCGCTGGCCAGTCCGGAGCGGGTACCCCTTGGTAGGTCCACCTGGGTGATGTCACCGGTAATTACGGCCGTTGAGCCAAAGCCAATCCGGGTCAGGAACATTTTCATCTGTTCCTGGGTGGTGTTCTGGGACTCATCAAGAATGATAAAGGAGTTGTTCAGGGTCCGGCCCCGCATGTAAGCCAGGGGAGCCACTTCAATCACGTTCTTCTCGATCAGTCGGTCCACCCGCTCAAAGCCCAGCATTTCATAAAGCGCGTCATAAAGCGGGCGAAGGTAAGGGTCGATCTTCTGGGACAGGTCTCCCGGCAGAAAGCCCAGCTTTTCCCCGGCTTCCACCGCCGGGCGGACCAGCATAATGCGACGGATCTGCTCCTCTTCAAGCGCTTGAACGGCAGCAGCTACCGCCAGATAGGTTTTACCCGTGCCGGCAGGGCCGATGCCGAAGTTGATGTCGTGCTGCAGAATGGATTTGACGTAGCTTTGCTGGTTGGGGCCCCTGGGGGTAATCGTGCCTTTACGGGTACGGAGGGTCACCAGTTTGTCATCGGGTTCTTCATGAATCCACTCAATGGCGGATTCCTGAAGAAAAAGGTGAACGGTATTCGGGCTCAGTGGCTCATCTTTGCCGGTTTCCCGAAACAGTTTTTTCAATACTTCACCGGCTACGTCTGCACGTCCGTTTTCACCACTGATGGCGAAGTCATTGCCCCGGTGTCGGATGGTGACGCCCAGCCTTTCCTCAATCTGTTTCAGATGCTGGTTAAACTGTCCACACAGCTCTGCGAAGCGACGGGGCTCATCAGGCTCCAGGGAAAACCGGCAGATGCGATCCGGTGGGTTGGGTTGCTTATTTTCCTGAGAGTTGGGATAGGTGTTCAAAGTCGGTTTTTCAGCCTTTACTGCATTTGGGTTTGTTAAAGGATATAACGGGGAGCGGCAGATGCAAAGCTGGGCCTTACTGGAAATAAAACCTGAACACTCAAGTCAGAGTTACAGTATATTGCACGTAGAACTTTTGTTCTTTTTTGGGGGGGCGGGCTCAGATTGATTTTCCGAATTATCAGTGGATGCTTGGGGTTCAGGTTCTTCACTTGGTTTATCCCGAGAGGGGAGGTGCTCCTGGAGCTGGCTGGAGGTGCTTTCTGCCTTGAGGGAAGGGTCAAGTTGCAGGCTTGTGGTGCCTGAGAGCGAATGACGGGAAGAAAATGCGCTAACAGCTTGGATGGCGCTCCGAACTCCAGGCCGTTTAATGATCTTTTTGGATACCTTCTCTGTATTCAGAAGGTGATCAGGAGAGTTGCCTCTATTGTGTGGTTGCTCTGGGGTTAAAGGTCTACCCAGATCCTTGCGAAGAAGTTGAATAAAATTATTAAACCCCTCGCGTAGCCTTATGTCACGTCTGTCAGGTTCTGGTATTTGGGACCACTGACTTTGAGTATTGACGCTTGCAGTTTGGGTTGACTGGTCTTGAGTATCGCCATCGACCAGAAGTTCGAGCTGTAAACCATCGGACTGGCTCATTGCTCCAGGTTGTGGCTGAAGGCTGGACTCTTCAGCGATCTCTGTATTGTTTTCATGGGCGGGGGGACGGGGGGACTGATCTGAAAGCAGTTGCACTGTCTCTTGAGCCATTTCGTCTTCATGGGCTTCCCGGTCGTTGTTTTTTTCGGGCAACATATACACGATGAAGTTGCGAAGAAATGGAGGAACATAATCAGCAGGATCTTGTTTCCCCCAGTGGGGGGCTTCAGGAGGAGTATAGAGTAGGGTCAACTCCTGTTCAGTGAAAAGATGCCTTACTTCTTCTATTGTCACTGCTTTGCTTTTTGAGGAAGATTTGATGGGCTCCAGGGGCTTTTCTGAGGTTTGATAATGGGCTTTGACACCCATCAGCTCCCCTGAGCTGGCGACCCATAGGTTTTTTTTAACAGGGTGGATTTCTTCCTCCATAGATTCATTCCCAGGTGCTTCAACGATAAGCTGGTTGCTGTTTTTTTCGACCTTAAGCGTCAGTGGGTTTTCATTTTCAGAGTCACCTGGAAAGGCCACAAGGGGTTGGCTGAACTGGATTGAAAGGGTTTTTATTTTGCTTTTGGCCGGAAAAAATAAAATGAATTGATGATGGCCTGGGAAAGGGTTGACGGACATTGCTGTGCCCGCTGGGAATGGAGTTAATTGGTCGTATGCTATAAGACTGGTTGATATCAAAAAGAGTTCAGTCAGAGAATGAACAGAATGCTGCGGAGTATCTGCTCTGGAAATTGAGTGTACGTCCATGATTAAAATAAAAAAAAGAAGTTTCTTCAAGATTTTTGCAGGCATATGAATGAAGTCCTTATTTAGCAGGAATGAAACAATTTAAATTCAAAGGTTAAGGTAGTTGGTGAACTATTTCGCAGCCAGCGGAGCAAAAAACAGATACAAAAAACAACAGAATGTGTGTACTGATGATTGTTGGAGGGGGAGGTAGTATTGTTGAAGGCCGAGTATTTCTATGAAAATACTCTTGCTTTTATTTTGCTATGGACATTTGGCTTTACGACCATGGTTAGCACTGCTGTCTCTCTATGGCTGCTTAAGAAGCAGCCCAGGGCATATCGGAGAGGAATCTGCCCTGGGAGGTACCGGTGTCAGGCAACGGCATCCAGCTCAGAAGTAACCAGAGTTCCCCTCAGGGAATGGGGCAGAGCCTCAATAATGTCCACCTGTGCAAAATGGCCGATCAATCGGGGGTCCGGGCAGGAGAAGTTGACCACCCGGTTGCACTCGGTGCGCCCAGACAGTTGTCCCGGGTCTTTTTTGGAGTAACCGGTGACCAGAATTTTCTGACGGCTTCCCACCAGGCGTCGGCTGATCTGGCTGACCTGCTGGTTAATGCGATTCTGAAGAATCTGCAGGCGCTGCTTTTTGATGTCTTCGGTGACATCGTCCGGCATGTCAGAGGCGGGCGTGCCCGGACGTTTGCTGTAGATAAAGCTGAACGACGCATCAAAGCCCACTTCAGCGATGAGATTCATGGTGTCTTCAAAATCCTGATCTGTTTCACCGGGGAAGCCCACAATAAAATCAGACGATAGTTTCAGGTCAGGGCGAACTGCCAGCAGCTGGCGGATTTTTTTCAGATAATCTTCTGCGGTGTGCTCCCGTTGCATCAATTTCAGGATGCGGTCGGAGCCGCTTTGTACCGGAAGGTGAAGATGGCTGACCAGCTCGGGGACTTCTCCATAGACCTGAATCAGGCTGTCCGAAAACTCCAGGGGATGTGAGGTGGTAAAGCGGATCCTGTCGATACCGTCAATGGCCGCAACCACGGTGATCAGTTCAGCCAGGTCACAAGTGGAGCTATCGTGCTTTTCGCCCCGGTAGGCATTGACGTTCTGGCCCAGCAGGTTGATTTCCCGAACGCCTTTTTCAGCCAGCCCGAAGCATTCGGCAATCACATCGTCCATGGGTCGGCTGATTTCAGCCCCCCGGGTATAAGGGACAATGCAGTAGGTGCAGTATTTGTCACAGCCTTCCATGATGGAGACAAAGGCAGAAGGCCCATCGACACTGGGTTCGGGCAGGCGGTCAAACTTTTCGATTTCCGGAAAGGTGACGTCCACCACCGGGATATGGTCAACCTGGGTGACATCAATCATCTCCGGCAACCGGTGCAGGGTTTGTGGGCCAAACACCACATCCACCTGTGGGGCCCGCTTGCGGATTTCCTCACCCTCCTGGCTGGCGACACAGCCTCCGACCCCGATAATCAGGTTCGGATTTTTCTCTTTGAGCTTTTTCCAGCGACCCAGCTGATGAAAGAGTTTTTCCTGGGCTTTTTCCCGCACCGAACAGGTGTTGACCAGCACCACATCGGCCTCTTCAGGGTTATCCGTCAGCTCCAGTGTGTGGGTTTCTCCGAGCAGGTCTGCCATGCGGGCAGAATCGTACTCGTTCATCTGGCAGCCGTGAGTCTTGATATACAGTTTTTTGCTCATTTCACACTACTTAAACGATCCAAAGGCAGCTTTCAGCACCGGGGGCGACGAAGACTGCATGTATCGCTCATGCTGTTTCGTACTGATCTTATTGATCAGGTCTGTAGAGAAGGACAGGCCCGTTGCCCATAAACGAGCCATTATAGCCACCCTCACTGTTCGAGGATAGTCAGTCTGTCTGCGGGGGCTGCAGGGATTTCAACCGGGTTCTGGTGGTGAATGCCCGCACTTTGTCGGAATGAACGGATGCCCGGTGGGGCTTTGCCATGAAAAATCCTTTGCTTTCGCGTTTTTCATGGGTAAGAGGTGAGGAGGGTACACACTCTTTTGCCCTTGCTATAGGCATTCAGGCACTGGAATAAAGACTTTAATCAGGGCAATGGGAAGTGGCTTTATGGTATGATCCCCGGCGTTTTTTAATTGACAGGGCCGGGGTGAGGTAAATCCCGGGTTGTCTGGTATCGGTGATAGTAATCAATGGCGAAAAACCCCGTATTCCGTGTGATCTTCCAGAACCAGGGCGAAGTGTTCGAAGTTTATGCCCGTCAGATCTTCCAGAGTGAGCTCTGGGGCTTTATTGAAGTGGAAGAGTTCGTGTTTGGTGAGCGCAGCCAGCTGCTGGTGGATCCGGGCGAGGAGAAGCTGAAAGCCGCTTTTGACGGGGTCAAGCGCAGCTACATTCCCCTGAACACGATTATCCGCATTGATGAAGTGGAGAAGGAAGGGGCAGGCAAGGTCAGTGAGGCCAAGGGAGACAATATCAAGCCATTCCCCACAATGCCTCATTTGCCGGGTCGGGATGGTTGATTAACAGGATGCTTCCTTTTTGAACGATAAGCGAATGAGCGATCTTATTTCCCCAATTGATACAGGAAGGATCGCTTATTCGCCCTTTTCGACTGCTGGAATGCAGAAAAGAACGGCCGATAGAAAGCTTATCTTGTTGATTTAGCAGAGCTAATGATTATGGATAAGCCGACTGGCAGTGGATTCCATCCCTCTTATCTGGAAGGAGTTTCTGGAGGTGACCATGCCAGACGTTCGGAGGAAGGGGCGAAAGCGGGAGAGGAGGGGGATAAGGAAGATAGCGCCTCAACTTCTATTTATCATCGAAAGTCTAACCCATTAACGCCTCCCGGGGGCTCAATAGATGTTCAGAGTGCTGAACGGCTGGCTCAATGCAAGGCAAAAATTGAAAGGGCATTTTCCTTATATGGCGAGAACCATCCGCAGATGGGAAAAAAGACGCTTAATGATTTTCTGAAGAATGTGTTTGTTGGGATTGGCACAAAGAAAAAAAAGAATGTAATTTTTGATCAACTCAGTCAAAGTGCAAAAATCAACTATTATTTGGGCGCACTGTTATTGTCAAGGTTTGTTGGGAAAGAAGGGCGCGACAAAGGGTTAAATAAGGTGTTGTCTCAATTGCCGGAATCGGTTTTGGAGCGACATCTTAGAGCCGTTGAACTGTATTATGAACTTTCCAAGGAAGGTGCTCTTGATGTTGATAAAGTCCAGGAGCTTTACGGGCTGTCAGGAGAAACGGGGTTTTTTCCAGGAATCTGGCGTCTGATTAGTCTGTCCATTAAACCAGGGGGGCAGTGCCTGATCTCGCCACTCAGGGCATTTAACCTTCTTAGTGACCACCCCACTAATTTTACCCATAAAAATCTGATGCAGATTTTTGCCAGATCAGTGACTGACCTTGTTGTCATGCAGCAGGTTCAACTATCGGGGCAGTTGAATGAGTGGCAGCATGCCTTAGCTTTGATCTCACCAGCACTGACAGGAGATGCTTCTTCCCTTTTGATGTTTCCACCACTAGGGGAGAATGCATTTCCTTCGGATGTATATAGGAAGATATGTCCCCTGTTTAGGTATTCCAATGAGCTCAGGCAACTGGAAGGTGCAGGAAAAGACCAGATAGAAAGTCGGTTTAAGCCTGCAGACAGCCATATCTTAAGGCGAGCAGAGGCTCGAAATCCAGGAAGAAAAAGTCGTCGAATAAGGGACGCGATTGCTTCCAAAGTTGTGCCTGAGCTGGGCGCTTGGGAATCGCTTTTTGAGCAGCATGATCAAGGGAGGATTCAGGGACTCTCGGAATATAAGCAGGGAATTATAGGGGTGGTTCTTGCTTTGACCTATAAGTATGCAGAAAAAGAAGGTGGCTCGCTGATTAAATCGGCATCACATTTAAAACAGGCGGCTGTGCTTTCGAATCTTCCACTGTTGTACATGGATGCGGGTGAAATCTTTATGGGCTATGGATGCTACAAGGAAGCTATAGAGTGTTTTTCCAGTCTTCGAAGTGCCCCTCGCCTGCACCCTTCAATGCAGGATGAACTGGATGAGCTTACTGAGTTGTGCCAATTGAAAGAAGGTGAGCGGGAAGCTCTGCAGGCCGCTCTTGAGTTACAGAATGAACCCCAGGAGCAGAGGGTTTCACGGAAACGGCGAAAGAAACCGAAAGCTTCCGGGATTCCAGCAAAAAGACCTTCGTTGTCCGATGAAATTGAAATGAAGGGGCTTAGTCTAAGTGATACTGCTGGTAGGTTGATGCCCTCAGCGGGGGTAGCTACAGAAAAAACAGAAGCGGGTCCATCAGCCCTTTCGACCCCTTATTACGAAGAGACAGAAAAAAAAGCGGAAGAAAAACGAGAGCACCTGTTAGATACGTTAGGAAAAAGTGAGATGGAAGCGGAGCCGCTTCCTTTTTCTGGAGAATCAAAGGCATTTGATCAAAGCCAGAGCCAGGCTCAAGCGCCCCTTGATACAGAGATTTTTTTTCCCCCCTTGGGGGGTTGGCTGCCAGACGATCACCCTGAAATACAAAGATTTCTCTGGGAGATCCGGCAGTGTCGTGATCGCCAGGATCTACAGGGTGAGAAAAAGTGCCTGGATGCCTGGTTAAAGAAGGGGGGGAAGGCCTATGGGCGTGTCTGTGAGGAGGCAGGATGGTTTTATATTCGCCAGGGAGGCCTGCCTCAGTCACCGGTTGTTCTCGAGAGGGATGATGTCCAATCCCGGGAGCAGCTTTTCCGGTTTGCAGGGCATTGGCTGTCGAAGTCCCTTGCCTGCCTTCTGCAGAGGCCGGTTCAAAAAAATATCAGTGTGTCGGGGTTGAAGTTATTGATTGATGATGCCTACAAGAGGCATCCTGAATGGAAGGAAAACCCTGAGTTTCGCAAAAGGCTTCGGTCACTCTGCTCGAGTTATGGTCATGTACAGGAAAGGCTGGCGGGTATTACTCATGGCAAGGCCCGGTTCACCCATGATGAGCGATCTCACCAGTATTATCAGCTGAAAAGGGTTGCCGATCCTTTTTATAGCCCTGCTCCTCCTGTCCGGGTGGGTTCAAAAATAGAAGTGGTTTCTCAGGAAGAGGCGGTCAGGCGGGGGCTGAAAAAGTCATGAGACTGTATTTTTAAGCCTTTCGACCGGCCTTCTTTACAGTGCCTCTTCTTCCTCCTGGTCTGATGAGGGGTAGCTGTTCTTCAGGGCGAAATACAGGCCGCTGCTGAACAGCAGGTTGCCCAGGCCGATCAAATATCGAAACAGGTCCAGCCTCAGATAGCCTGCCAGGGTTCCCTGGGTACCAATCACCAGTGCTCCGGTAAAAATACTGGCGATGGAGGCGATCATCAGCCACCTTGGCCCCGCTTCAATGGAAGAGCGCAGCAACAGGTACAGAGTGACGACCAGTAGCAATGCCAGCTGAAGGTCACGGTAAATGATTTCCAGCCCATACCAGCGGGTCGCTTCATAGACGACGCATATTCCCAGTATCAGCCGTCCCCAGGCCGGGCGGCTCCAGCTCCGAGTGGTTAAGCCAAGGCAGGCAGCGATGCCCACCAGCGGGGGGGACATGAACATGGCAACGTTAACCAGCATTTCATGGGGAGCAGACCAGGCCGGTGAGACACCGTAGCGCAGGCTGCCGGTAATGGCGGCCAGTGCCATCAGCAAAAAGCCCAGCATGGCCGCGGCAGCCGATGACCTGTGAATCCGGGCAAAGGCTTTCTGCTGCGCCATAAGGAATACCGCAAATACGCTGGCAAAGGCCAGAACGGCATCGGAAAGGGCCAGGGAACTCATCGTTTGCAAAACTGTGAAACCATCATTTGTGAGCGCTGTATCTACCGGGCTGAATCAGGACAGCGCTGAAAAGGCCTTTTCAGCCGCATTCAGGGTGGCTTCGATTTCCGCTTTACCGTGGGCGATGGAAATAAAGCCTGCCTCAAAAGCGGAAGGGGCCAGGTAGACGCCATTGTCCAGCATGGCATGGAAGAACCGGCCATACCGCTGGGCATCACAGGCCATGACCTGATCAAAGCAGCTGACACTATCCTGTTCAGTGAAGAACAGGCCAAACATGCCCCCCACCTGAGACGTGGTAAAGGGAATGCCTGCCTGGTCGGCTCTTTCCTGCAAGCCCTTAAGTAGAGTGGCTGCTTTTTCTGTCAGAGAGTCATGGAAACCATGGGTGCTGAGATTTTCCAGGGTGGCGACACCAGCGGCCATGGCCAGTGGGTTGCCGGAAAGGGTGCCCGCCTGATAGACCGGTCCCAGTGGCGCCAGGTGCTCCATGATGTCTTTGCGGCCACCAAAGGCACCTACGGGTAACCCTCCGCCAATGATCTTGCCCAGAGTGGTGAGGTCAGGCTTGACGTCATAATAGGCCTGGGCTCCACCAAGGGCGACACGGAAGCCGGTCATGACTTCGTCAAAAATCAGTACTGTGTCGTGTTGATCACACAGCTTGCGGATACCCTCAAGAAAACCGGGAGCCGGTGGAATGCAGTTCATATTGCCGGCGACCGGCTCAATGATGACACAGGCAATTTCATTGCCCATGGCCTTAAAGGTCTGTTCAGCTTCGCTCAGGTTGTTGTAAGTCAGTGTTATTGTATTTTCAGCTAGAGTGGCGGGCACTCCCGGTGAGTTTGGAACGCCCAGGGTTAACGCTCCGGATCCCGCCTTGACCAGCAGAGAGTCGGAATGGCCGTGATAACAGCCTTCAAATTTGATAATACGGTCACGCCCGGTAAAGCCCCTGGCCAGTCGGATAGCACTCATGGTCGCTTCTGTGCCGGAGTTCACCATTCGGAGCAGCTCCATGGAAGGCACTATGTCCCTGACCATTTTAGCCAGCCGGGTTTCCAGTTCCGTAGGGGCTCCAAAGCTTAATCCCGCCAGCGCCTGGTCACGAACGGCAGCAACGACATCGGGGTGGTTGTGCCCGAGGATCATCGGTCCCCAGGAGCCAACATAGTCAACCAGCTCTTTGCCATCCACATCGTAAAGGTGGGCTCCCCGGGCTTTTTTAAAGAAGACGGGTTTGCCACCGACGCCTTTGAAGGCGCGAACCGGAGAATTCACTCCCCCTGGAATAACTGTCCTGGCATCTTCAAAGAGTTCTATGGAACGTGACATGACGGATCCTTACAATGACGTTGCGACGCTGTCTATAAAGCTATGTTGGAGAACCGTGGTTAACCAGCAATGGACCAAGGTTTGGCAATCCCAGTTTTTCAGACAAGGGTTGAGTCCAATCATCACTGGCCGGAGTTGAACAGTGAGTTGAACTCCAGGGCACGGCCCTTGATATCCCGGGCAGCGAACAGGTTGTTGATCACGGCCACCATATCTGCACCGGCATGAATCACTTCGGGGGCATTATCCACAGTAATTCCTCCAATGGCTATAACCGGAAGGTCAAATCGATCCCTGGCTTCTGACAGAATGCTGATTTCAGCGGGTTCGGCGTCCGGCTTGGTCCGGGAGGGGAAGAAGCGGCCAAAAGCCACGTAGCTGGCGCCCTGGTCAACGGCAGCCTGGGCTCTTTCCAGGGAGTTGCCACAGGTAATGCCGATGATGGCATAGTCTCCCAGCCGTTCTCTGGCTGCTTTCAGGCTTTCATCCTGTTGCCCCAGGTGAACGCCATCGGCTTCAACATCCATGGCCAGCTCTACGTCGTCATTGATGAGTAGCAATGCCTGGTGCTGATGACAGAGGACTTTCAGGGCGCCTGCCTGCCTCAACCGTTTGCCACGATCCAGGCTTTTGTCTCTGTACTGCAGCACTTTCATTCCGCCCATCAGAGCCTGCTCTACCGTTTCCAGTAAAATCCGGTCATCCGGTTGCAACTGACTGTCAGTGACGCCGTAGAGGCCGTGAAATCTATGCATGAGTTTTTCCACAGAAGGGGTAGCCGGGAGAGTATACCAGTTTATGATTTTTCATCACTCTTTCTGCTCGGGCAAGGCCAAACGATCAATATTGAACCCGGGTAATAACCGTGGATCGAGTTCATTGGACAGTTCTGAAAAAGGGGGAGCTCTCCATTCTTTCATCTCATGAACCAGTCTTGTGGTCAGGCAGAATATACCCAGAGGCTTTGGGTGTATGCCATCGAAACTCATAAGATCCCTGATGTGCAGTTGACCCAAAGGAGGGCCACAGTTGAACGCTGGCTTAGTATAGAAATCGGAGAAATCCACCAGGAGCACCCTCCCTTTGCCCTGCTGCTGGTTTCTTATGTTCACCCAGTGACGGATCATGGCATTGGCCTGCTGAATAACGCTTGCACCTGGGATGTAGTTCCAGGTAGAAAAAAAGACAGGCAAATAGACCGCTTTCCTGGGAAGCAGGCTTACCACGTAATTATGTTTGTCATAGCTGTCCAGGTAGGTAATCAGTTGCTGCAATTGGTCAATCCGAAAGTTTGCCTGGTCCGCACTTTCCAGATCTGTCGTCCAGTCCGGGTTGAAAACGGGCCAGAACAAAACATCTACCGCAATGATGATCTCTGGAACTCCGGATTTTCTGCAGTATTCAACCTGTTTGTGAATTTCAGAAAGGGAGTAGTGCATTACAGAGAGCAGTCCCAGGAATGTCACATTGTAAAGCTGGGATGCAGGGCTGGAATCGAACATCTGGAAAGTGGAGTAGGGTTTTTGAATACGACGGAAATGTCTTTCCAGCGAGAGGGGGGCAACATAGCTTGAGATCAGCTCAGGAAAAGTGTTTCCACTGATACCCGTGGTAATACTGGCCCCAATAAATGCGACCATCTTCAGGTCTGGGAAAAAATCAGAGTCCCGATCTGTGAATGGGAAGCCCAGGATGAAAATGAGCAGGGGTAAGGCCTGGCATTGGAGCTGGGTTCTCACGTTAACAGGGGCTTTATTGAATGGGGGTTGCCGGTTCCACGTGAGAAACAGACTCATACTCTCCTTTTGATGCAAGAATACCGACAGCAGTATCCCCCACCACATTAGTGACGGTGCAGCCCGCGTCCAGAATCCGGTCAGTGGCCAGAATAATACCCATGGCTTCTATGGGCATGCCCATGGTGTGCAGCAATACGCCAGTGGTCACTGCGGCGCCACCGGGAATGCCTCCGGTGGCGATGGCCAGAAGGAATGTAGTGAAGCCCAGAGTGCCCAGTTGCAGGGTACTCAGTTCAATATGGTAGGCATTGGCAACGAACAGGGCGGCCACGGTCATGTATATGGCTGAGCCGGACATATTAATGGTGGCTCCCAGTGGGACAGAAAAACCGGCGACTCGCTCAGGTACATGAAACTTTTCCGTCAGTGTCTGATAAGTAATGGGAATACTGGCATTGGAGCTGGCGGTGGAGAGGGCAAATATCATTTGCTCCCGGGTATGGCGGATGAAGTCGAGAGGGGGGCGACGAGTCATAATCCCTGTCACCAGTGGATAAAAAACAAACAGCCATAGGGACATGATCAGCAGGCCGGTCATGACGTAGGCAAGCACACTGAGAATGCTTTGACCGTTTAGTGTGGCAGCCAGCTTACCCGTCAGGAAAAACACGCCCCATGGGGCCAGGTTCATCACCATGGAAATCAGTTTCATCATGACGCTGTTGGCCAGGGAGAAGGCTTTACTGACCCTGTGGGTTTGATGGTTTTCCAGTTTTTTTATGGCGATGCCGGTCATCACCGCCATAAACAGTATTTGCAGAATATTGCCCTCAACCACCGCCTGAAACGGGTTGACCGGAACGATGTTGACGACCATATCCAGCAGGGAGGGAAGCTCTGTGCTGGCCAGTTGTATGCTTTCATCCCCATTGCCAAGGTGTGCTCCGGTGCCAGGGGAAATCAGCAGAGCTATGGCCATGGCAGAGATGATTGCAACAACCGTGTTGGCCAGATAGAGGGAAAACGTTTTAAAGCCGAGCCGGCCAACCTGGGCAATATCTTCCAGGGCACACACGGCATGAACAATGGAAACAAACACCAGGGGCACGACCAGCATTTTGATCATGGCCACAAACATGACCCCTGCTCCATTAAACAGCCCTGCCACCAGATACTTCTGACTGAAACCATCCGGGGAGCTGAATAGCTGAATGGCTGTCCCTGTCAGCCCTCCCAGAATCAGGGCTATCAGTATCTGGCGAGCCAGGTTTCTCTGCATGACTTTCTTCATGATACAGCTTCTCCCTTTCCGCTGAATGGAGCCTCTCTGATCACTCACGGCGAACGCAGGGCATTCAAAGGTTTGATTGTGTATTCCGAAACAAGTTCCCTCCTGTCCCGGCTCTTCAGGGAAATACTGCGAATCACGGATGCTATACGACAGGGCTTGCACCCATCCTGAGTGCCAACAGGTGACCGGGATGACTCAAGTTTAGATGATTTTTCGATTTCGGGACGCGCGTCAGCCTGTTACCGGTTATATGGCTTCCAGAGCTTCAGAAAGTTTGTTGACTGCAATGACCGTCAACCCCTCAATGGGCTTTCTGGGCTTGTTCGCAGCAGGAACAATGGCGCGGCTGAAACCGTGCTTGGCAGCTTCAACCAGCCGTTCCTGGCCGTTGGCCACCGGGCGGATTTCCCCGGCCAGGCCCACTTCACCAAAGGCCACCAGGTCCTGTGGCAGGGGGGAGTCCCTCAGGCTGGATACCACCGCCAGCAGGCCTGCCAGGTCCGCAGAGGTTTCTGAAACTTTGACCCCTCCCACTACGTTGAGAAAGACATCCTGATCACTGGTGAAAATGCCACCGTGACGGGTCAGGATAGCCAGCAACATGGCCAGACGGTTCTGGTCCAGCCCGACGGTGACGCGGCGCGGGTTGCCCAGCTGGGATTCCACCACCAGTCCCTGGATTTCCACCAGTAGCGGCCGGGTTCCTTCCCAGAGCACAGAGATTATACTGCCGGAGGTGGGCTCCTGGGTGCGGGACAGAAAGATAGCAGAGGGGTTTTTTACTTCTTTCAGGCCGGTTTCGGTCATGGCAAAAATCCCCAGTTCATTGACCTGACCGAACCGGTTTTTGGTGGCCCGCATCATCCGGAAGCGGGAGTCATCGGTATTGCCCAACATAATCTGGGTATCAATAATATGCGACAGTGTCATAGGACCGGCCAGGGAGTTGTCTTTGGTGACATGGCCCACAATCAAAAGGACGGTGCCTGTCTGCTTGGCAAACCGGGTGAGGAAAGCGGCGGATTCTTTGACCTGGGCCACGCCACCGGGCACCGAGTCAACACCGTTCATATACATTACCTGGATGGAGTCAATCACGATAATGCCCGGCTTTTCCTGTTCGGCCACCGCTGCAATGTTTTCTGCAGAAGTTTCCGCCAGCATTTTAAGGCGGTCGGTGGGCAGGCCCAGCCGTTGAGCCCGGGCGGCGATCTGCTGTAGAGACTCCTCGCCAGAGACGTACAGGGCATTCATCTCCCTGGCTACATGGCAGAGCACCTGCAGCAGAATAGTGCTTTTACCCGCTCCGGGGTGGCCACCAATCAACACGGCGCTGCCTTTGACAAAACCGCCACCGAGAACCCGGTCAAATTCAGCCATGCCGCTGGAAAAACGGGGAGCCTCCGCCACATCAACGTCACTGAGGGTTTGC
Organism: Endozoicomonas sp. Z74; assembly: GCF_057680865.1. Taxonomy (NCBI): domain Bacteria; kingdom Pseudomonadati; phylum Pseudomonadota; class Gammaproteobacteria; order Oceanospirillales; family Endozoicomonadaceae; genus Endozoicomonas; species Endozoicomonas sp. Z74. The sequence continues at coordinate 1,471 of NZ_JBLYZI010000031.1, read as the reverse complement.
AGGCCGGACAGCGTGCCCGCAAAACCGGACTTATTAGTGGCGGCAATAGAAGGTGCAGCAGCAGGGCCAAGGTTGATTTCTTTATAGGTATTCCATGCCTTGCAGTCTGTGCACTGTCCTTGCCATTTGCTGGCTTCACTGCCGCACTCGGTGCAGACATAGGCTTTTCGGGATTTGGGTTTGGCCATGATGTTTTTTGAAATAAATAAAAGGGAGTGTACCTCTTTCTTATCCTGTTTGTCCTTAATCAAATTACGAATAAGAGTAAAGGGCCGGTTTTTCAGATTGTTTATTTTCTCGTTCTGTTGTTATTTACCCCTGGGGCAAGTCCACACCTTGTGACAACAGAGGTTAACAGGTTATCCATTTGCTATGAAATATCGATGGGCTATAGCTGGTTGTTACTCTTAATTGTCAAATGGTGCTGGGGTATAGATGCATTAATTAATACATTTGTACAATTTCTGGTTTCGTAAGGGGTATTTAAGAAAGGACGCTTTGGCCATATTGGTGAAGGGAGGGGGTAAACCAAGTGAAGTTATAACGGAAAGTAAAGATTGCAGTCAATGGCGATGTGGCAATAACAAATTCATTGGATATACTGGCAGGACTCTTGTCAGATTAATAGAAAAGGACAGCACCTGATCAGGGATTCTGGATGGAGGAGGATTGGTAAATACCCATTAACTTGAATAATAGAGTGTGGTGAGAATTATGTTACGGTTTTTTTTGGGTTCTTTGCAGTGGTCGAATTGGAATGGAAAGCTAAGCATTTTTCATATATGCAGCCTTCTTTCTGGTACTTTTGTAATGATTGCCCTGCTTGTTCAGAATGTATCAGCAGCTCCTTTTTCTTATAACGATACAGATGCTTTTATAGTGAATCAAAGGTTAAAGCGAAGCTATTATAGGTTTAAGAAGATCGATACAGCATGCCCGGTTACGTCGGAGGCGTGGGAAAGGAGAGGCATAGAACTTGGATGTGACAAGGTGAATGTGTTCCACTGTCTTAGAAATGAAAAGGCGCGTTTGGGTGAGATGTGTTTTGAACCAACCTGGATTCAGTCAGATTACTGCCCAGAGTTTAACGAGATTGCGGGAAAGATTGATGCAGAACCGTGTGATAAGACAAAGGGTATTTGCCCTAAAAAAACATTTTTAAGTAATGACGTTATAAGATATAGTGGCTGTTTTATAGTTAGAGATTCGCAAGATGTACCCGATGATGAAAGCCCGGATTCAGAAGTTTTGACTTTGCCTCCAGATGATGAAAGCCCGGATTCAGAAGTGTGGGTACCTGTTGTTGCAACCATAGGTACAACTTTGGTAGTTACGGGTGTGGTTGGCGCTGTTCAAATTAAGTGTTGCTCTACCCAATGTATAGAAACTTGATCTAAAAAAGCCTCCTCTGAGAAGAGTTGAGTTTTAAGAAACCTTTTCCACCCGAGGTAACGAGACAGGTATTTTGTTG
>NZ_JBLYZI010000030.1:0-53296 GCF_057680865.1 Endozoicomonas sp. Z74 | reverse complement strand
AAGAACGCCAATGGAAACTCTGATAGATGGCAAAGAGATCTGGAAGGAAAAATTTGTAGCCTGAATTTGACCTGACAGACACCCTCTGAAAAATCGGTGACTGTCAGATCAGGTCTGAACTACTACACCTAATGAATGGCTGAAAACCATGTGCTGGAACAACCGTTTTCGCCGCGCGGTTGGCAAACTCGCAACACTGAAAGCTTATGCGGAAAGCTCTGGTAAAAGCTGGATTCATGGTATTTCTGTAAGTGTCTGCCTTTATCCCTGCAGATAACAGCCTAGAATTTATTAAAACAATACGATTGTACTCCGATAACTTTATAGCATTGAATCTATCTTCCTTTTTCTTCTTCTTATTTTCTTTTGTCACCGGGCTGATTTTCTAAAGGCTCTTTATGACCCAATACCAACTTGACAGATCATAATCTGTACATACAATGTATGTATGTATGATCAAGTTTGAATGGGGTCCGATTAAAAACCGGTCCAACCAGAGAAAACACGGAGTCTCCTTTGAAGAGGCAAAAAGCGTATTTTATGATGAATATGCGGTTCAGTTTTATGACGAGGAAAGTTCAGAAGCTGAAGATAGATTTTTGATGGTTGGCCTGAGCCAAGAATCTCGCGTTCTATTGGTATGTCATTGCGAAAGAGATGACGGTCAATCCATTCGTATCATCTCAGCACGGAAAGCCACCAATGATGAACGCAAATATTATGAAGGGACCTTATCATGAAAGATGAATATGATTTGTCAAAAATGAAATCCCGTAGAAACCCTTACGCATCAAAGCTGAAAAAATCAGTAACAATGCGCCTTGGTGAAGATGTCATTGAATATTTCAAAAAAATGGCAGAAGAAACGGGTGTACCTTATCAAAGTCTAATCAACCTCTATCTCAGAGACTGTGTAGCCCAGCATCGTAAAATCGATATCACATGGCAAGCCAGGCCATAACAAAAACTTCGAGGGGAAGCCGGGGTGTTACCACCAATTTGAAATGTCCGGCAAAGATAGAAACGGCGCACAAATCAAAGCAGAACCAGAATATTATTCAGGAGTGAACTCGCCAGCACTGGCTTGAAGTAAAAAAATACCCAATCCAACCTCTCATTCCAATTTCCCTCCAACTGCTATGGTCGCAGGCACCATGCTTCCTCTTTTCTTCCTTACTCCCTTCCTGAGTAAAACCCCCTCCCAAATTGCCATAAACCCGTCGTTTAAATGGTCTCCAGATGTCAGAATAAAACCACCTGTAACCCCTGATAACCACTAATGGCTGCAAGAAAGCACATTAATAACCCATTGATATTTATATTAACTTATTGAAATTAAAGGAGCTGTCCTTGCTCTTCAGTGATACGCACTATGGGATTAATGAAGGGAATGCATATAGGCACTGCCTGCTGTCAGCATCAGGCTCTGCATATTGATCAACCATTCCTGGTTTGGGTTCCGGTTCACTTCCTTCTGGCTGACTTGTTCAGCTACTTGATGAACCAGAGGAAGCAACTCCCGATATTTGTTGTCTTCGGCACAGCTACCCAGCACATGCTTGAGCAGTAACGTACTGTTAGTGAACCGGGCCATGTTTTCATACAGCGTTTCCCCCAGGGAGTTCCGGGCATTCCTCAACAGAATTTCCGCCGCTTCAAAGGCGCAACCCGCATGGGGGAGTGCTTCGTCAAAACGCATTTCACGGGCCAGCAGCAGCGCATTTTCGGATCCCTGCTCCCAGGTTCTTAAAGCGGCAGCATTGTGCTGTTCGAGCCATCGCCTGTGATTGGCGCACAAAAATTGCAGTTTCATAGCGATCTCCTGATGCGACTTTCAAATGATAATGATTATCATTTGAAATAACAACCCTTCCTGCGGATGCCCAAAGTAACCTTCCGAAACAAAAACAGAGTAGACTCCAGGACACCTGAACCCATAACCTTCTCAAGATAGTTCAGGGATCAGGGAAAGCGATGAGCCAGAAGAACCAATTCGCCCTACTGGGAAAACGACGGTTTTTACCTTTTTTTACCACCCAGTTTCTCGGCGCATTTAACGACAATATTTATAAAAATACGCTGTTGCTGATGGTCGCCTTTGCCGCTGCCGAAAGCCTGCCATTCAACTCAGCACTGTTTATCAACCTTCTAGTGTCCCCAGAATCTCAGACCGGAAACACTCCAGAGACTGAACCGGTTTCTTAAGCAAGGAAGCCGGGACACTGGTGAGCTGATGTGTCAAAAAAAAGTGCGTATTCCTGATCTTTGATGGATAACTCCAAGCAGATACCCTCTGGCACTTTATCCAGCAGGAAAGGGGTCTGCCTGCGACTCTGTCTGCTCGGGTTTTCATACAGCATTAACTGGGCCATCAGAAACTCCGGAACTCATCAGAGAACAGTCCGTACTCTTCCTGGAATCGATTCACCGCTTCAACGCCCTCCCTGTTTTCTTCCAGCCATTGTTCCGAACGGCGTTTTTTTATTTTTTCCGCCAAAGCTTCCTCCAGGGTCGCGTAAAGATTGATACCCAGGGATTTTGCGGTTTCCACAAGAGCCTTGCGGGCTCTGAGGTTAACAGTTTTTTTCTCATGGTCTTTAGCAGGCATATCTGCCTCCTGTGCGCCCTATCTATGCACCTACTCTATGCGCATAATTCTAGAACAGCAAATACAAGCCATTTAAAATTGCCCCAAATAGATACAAAAAAAGAAGACAAGAATGCTTGTGCACGAATGGGAGAACCGAACATGATCAACACTGCCCCCCAGTCTTCAAAGGCCACGGGTATAATTACCCAGTGACGCCCGGCATCGAGAGAAAGATAATAGTCCAATGACTTCATCTTTTATCGTCCCCCCCTGCCGGGAGCCATTGACCGAAATTTACCGGGATGCCCACATTGTTGTGATCAGCAAACCCGCTGGTTTGCTCAGTGTGCCGGGCAAGCCCCCCAATGATCAGGACAGTGCACTGGCACGGCTTCAGAAAATTGAACCGGAAACCCGGGTGGTTCACCGGCTGGATATGGCCACATCCGGATTGATGGTGTTTGGCCTTGACGCCGACAGCCATCGCTCACTGAGCCGCCAGTTCCAAGATCGCAAAGTCCGCAAACAGTACCTCGCTGAGGTTTGGGGAGAACCCGGGGAAACACATGGGGAAATCAATCTGCCCCTGCGTTGTGACTGGCCGAACCGCCCGAGGCAGATGGTGGATCATGAGCTGGGAAAACCTTCCCTGACCCATTTTCAGCAGGTCCATAATTACCGGGAAAGGTATTCCAGAGTGCTGCTTCAACCCATCACCGGGCGCTCACACCAGCTGAGGGTTCACCTGGCAGAAATCGGACACCCGATCCTGGGCTGTGAGTTTTATGCCCATCCTGACGCCAGGGCCGCTTCTGACCGGCTGCATTTGCACGCCAGCCAGTTACAGTTCACCCACCCTGTCACGGGTGACATCATGACGTTTAACAGCCCGGCTCCGTTTTAGGGTTGATGCAATGTCCCTCAGCTGGGACAGCATCAGAAGGCAATCTGAAAAACAACAGCCAGGTGCTGTCCGGTGTTTTATCGGAAGCCCCGTTATCATTCACCAGAATCATCAGCCTCGAACCATCCCTGAGTTGAGGCCCAAACGTCACTCCTTCAATGTTCAGGGTTGACAGCAGGTTTTCTCCCTCAACGTGCCGAACTTTCTGCTCAAGCGCCTCTGTGTTCAGAAGCCGTTTCTTATCAACCAGAGCCTTCTGAACTTGGGGTGAAGATAACAGCGAGTTTCCCCGCAGTATCGTGACGTGTTCTGGATCCACCAGCCCCAGTTCCAACCACTCAAGCATGTTTTTCATGGTCTGCGGCAGATTCTCAGCCAGCCGGGCTCCAGGCACAGAATCCCCGGGGGTTTTGTCAAGGCCCACAACAAACAGCTGGGTGTATGACCCACGGTATGGAATATGATTTTTCTCAATCACCAAGGCCTGATGTTCATTTAATACGCTCACGTCCGAAACCCCACGCTCTATTGAATATTTAAATTCCCCCTTAGCGATATCCTCTGGTAAAGGGTCAAAGGGATAAAGGTATTGTTCCAGGCCTATCACCTCTCCTTCATGTTCAGGAAGCTCAAATATAAGGAACCTTGCAGGAGCATATTTACTAATATCAATCATATCTTGCGTAATCGCAGCTTCAGTGATGGCAACAAAACGTTCTTTTCCTGAGCTTGAAAGCCACCTGTCAACACTTTCTATTCCTTTGTTTCTTTGAATCCCCTCTTGAAGAAATAAATCGCACTTTGCTGAATTCCACTTATGGGTTAATAACAAATAGGGGTGATTTACCCAACTCCAGCATGTATCCCGGTAGTGCTCCGGAAACCTGTATCGCGCTTTGATCTGCCCTTCCGGCCCTATTAACAAAAGAGAGGATTCAGCATTTTGCTCAGAGGCAACCAGCATGTCTTTACTTTTGGTTAACGCCAGACCTTCGAGGACAGGACATCCAGTACTAAACGAGTACTTACAGCTTTCGATCCAGCCATCCCCCATTTTCAGCTGAACCTCCCGGATAGTAAGAGTATTTGCAGGCAACTCGGCAATGGTTTCGCTGTTGCGATCCCACACCTGCTTCAAAGGCACTCGATAGTAGCGAGCCTGACCGTACTCACCATAATGGTTTGTTGTCGATCCCGTATCATTAGAGAGCAGTATCAACTGATCCGCATCTTGATCATAGCGAATAGATGAAACCCTCAGAATTGGCTGTTTCGCCGAATGGGCAACGGGAACTTTACCCAGGTATTCAATCTCTTCTGGAGTATATAAATCTGCATTTGCCAGAGCGCTGAATAGCAAACTTGCCAGGCAGGCTAACCACTTTTTCACGTGTCTTCTCCCAGGGTTCTGCTTATTGGCCAATAAAACCAATATCCAATTGAGGATCACTGGCAAACGCCAGCTGGCAGCTTTGACACCTCCATAGTCATAAAATTCCCAATCAAGTTATTGGCATATGCCAATAACGAGCGTATAGTGAACCTGAAGTCCATAACCAGGAGGCACTATGCCCAGGCCGAAAAAATGCCGTCGAATCTGTGGTCGCCCTGCCCATAGCTGCTTCAAGCCCAACGGTGTCCCAATGAAACAGCTTCAGCAAACCCGGTTTCTTCCGGAAGAGTTTGAAGCCCTGCGACTGGCAGACCACAACGGCCTGAGCCAGCAGGAGGCCGCTGAGCAGATGGGGGTTTCAAGACAGACTTTCGGCAACATTATCCAGCAGGCACGCTACAAAGTGGCCACCTGCCTGGTCGAAGGCAAGGCGCTGATGTTTGAGGCGCCGTTTGTTGAAAACAGCGAATGAAAAAGATTTTGCGTCACCCTCACTTATGAAAAGCCAGGGAGCAAATTATTTTTCACACCAAGAGGAATCACAGTCATGATCATTGCCATGCCCTGCCATCAACAACGAGTGGCAGGCCACTTTTCCAGAGCGCCTCAGCTGGCGTTCTATGATACTGAACGCTCATCCCTGCAAACCATTGACAACCCGGCCTCCCTTTCCGATGACTGCCATGCTAAAAAAGCCATGGCCCATTTGCTGGAAAGCATGAAAGTAGATGCTCTCATCGTCCGCCATATTGGCCAGAGAATGCTGGCTCGGCTTCTTGGCCAGGGAGTAAGGGTGTTCCAGCTGGGTTCTGGCATGAACATTAACCAGGCCATCACAGCCCCTTATACTGAAATGACCTCTGCCAGCCAGGGCAGACCTTCCCATCGACATCAGGGTCGACATCAAGAAGGTCAATGTGGGGAATCGAGATCCTGTTGTGGTCACCACAAGGGTGAATCTCGCTCCCGCTGCGGTTCTGGCTGTGGTAGCCGCTGCCATTAAGAGCAGGAGTGCACTCTACGGCTCAGGAATCAGGCTGACCTTTTCGATACCCGGACTGACTGGCCAGTAGAGTTTCGTCATTTTCCTGTTCCAGTCTGGCCAGCAACCGGGCAGAAGCTGCCGTAAAGTGAGTCAGCTCAATCCCATGAAGCACCTTTTCAACCTTGGGTTTTGCCTTCATGGCGTCCACTGGCCGCCCATCCACATACACTTCATAGTGCAGGTGGGGGCCTGTGGATAACCCACTGTTACCCGACAGGGCAATTACCTGTCCCCGCTCCACTTTCTCCCCCACTTTTACTCTAAGTCGACTCAAGTGCAAAAAACGGGTGACGTAACGACGGCCATTGCGAATTTCAATGTAGTTGCCCGCAGCAGGATGGTTTTTCACAGCGCGGACAACAACCCCTTCTGCAGTGGCCATAACGGGTGTACCTGAAGGAACCGACCAGTCCGTTCCCTTGTGGGGGCGAACTTTTCCGGTAATCGGATGTTTTCTGGCCAGGTTGAAACCGGAACTGACCGGGTACTTTTCATCCAGTGGGAAACGCATAAACGTCCGGCCCAGCAGCATTCCCTTTGGGGTATAATAACGACCATCGGTATGACGAATGCCGGTCAGTGTTCGTTGCTTCTGATGAATCCGGGCCACCAGAATACGGGCATCGCTGCTCGAGCGCTCACCAGCGGGCTTTTCCAGCAGAAGGTCAAAACGATCGCCGGGTTGCAGGTCACGGTTAAAATCAATCAACCACTGAAACACATTGGCAAACTGGCTAATAGTGGACGATGACAGCCCCGCTGCCCGGGCACTGAAATAAAAGCTGCCGGTAATCTCCCCTTCTACACGAACCGTCTCCAGGGCCAGCCGATCCTTGATCTCCCTGAGGGTGAAGTCGTCATAAGGGCCTGGAAACAACCGCTCAAACCTGAGTCGCTCACCGGAATGCAGAGTCACTTCCAGCAGAGACACCCGGCTGTCCTCCCTGAGCTGGTAACGAATCAGATCAACCTTGCCAGACTCTTTAAACAGGGGTGAATTCCCGGCAATGTTCAGCAACCGGTCAAGATCGCTCTGTGCCAGACCTTCATTGATAAATACCGTGGCCAGGCTCTCATCCGGGCTGACCTTATACTCATGCCAGAGGCCATTGCCTTCCAGCCTTTCCAGATCCACCAGCAGAGGATCTTTGACCGGATCACTCAGCAGGCTTTCCGTTTCCATATCAAAATAGAGAGGCGCTTCGGCTTCAGAGGATCCACCGGCAAACGCTTCCATGGAAGTGCCCGGGGCACTCAGCAGAAAAGCCGCTATGGATATGAGAGCGGATAATATGAACGTCTTGTGTCGTAAAAAACAGTTTGCTCTCGCTGTGGGTATTTGTTCTGTAAAAAAACCTGCCAGAGCAAGGGGCCAGCACAGCAACCTCAGGATTTTTGCATCTATTGCCATGAATACGGTCTGTAGAAAGGAAACCCTGGCAGTATCTATTCTGGCGGGAGATGAGCCTATGGCGGTTTGCCCTTAAAATAAGCAGGTACTTTCAGGAAAAAAGAAAAAAGCGGACTGTTCTGAACAGAGCAGCCCTGGCAGGTCAGCAATCTCCCCGAAACTCTTTCGAGTCTCCGCAGCCGGTTCAGCCTGCTGCGAAAACCGTTCCGGGGAAAACACAAACCGTTGAGCGATTACGCCTCTTCAATCCCCTGGCTGCGCAGGTAATCGTCGTAAGTACCATGAAAATCAACAATGCCGCTGTCTTTAATTTCGATGATGCGGGTGGCCAGTGAGGAGACAAACTGGCGGTCGTGGGAAACAAACATCAACGTTCCCGGATAATTTTCCAGCGCCAGGTTCAGGGACTCAATAGACTCCATATCCATATGGTTGGTGGGTTCGTCCATCAACAGAATATTAGGCCTCTGCTGAATCAGCTTGCCAAACAGCATCCGACCCTGTTCGCCCCCGGAAATCACCTTTACGGACTTTTTGATATCACTCTGGGAGAACAGCATGCGACCCAGCACACCTCGAATCACCTGTTCATCGTCGCCTTCATTGGTCCACTGGCTCATCCAGTCGAACAGGTTCATGTCCTTTTCGAACTCATCGCTGTGGTTCTGGGCGTAATAACCGATATTGGCGTTTTCTGACCACTGAATGGTGCCGGTTCGGGGCGCCATTTGCCCAGCCAGGGTATGAAGCAGAGTGGTCTTACCAATACCGTTTTGGCCAATAATGGCGATTCGCTCGCCCACTTCAACCATCAGGTTAACGCCTTTGAAGAGGTCCTCTTCGTACCCCTGGCTCATCTTTTCCACCACCAGGGCATTACGAAACAGCTTCTTTTCCTGCTCAAAGCGGATAAAAGGATTCTGTCGGCTGGAAGGCTTGATCTCCTCCAGCTTGATCTTGTCTATCTGACGGGCCCGGGAAGTGGCCTGCTTGGCTTTGGAAGCATTGGCCGAGAACCGGCTGACAAACGACTGCAGTTCAGCAATCTGGGCTTTCTTCTTGGCATTCTCTGCCTGCAGGCGTTCACGGGCCTGGGTGGCGGCAGTCATGTACTCGTCATAGTTCCCTGGCAGCACCTGCAACCTTCCGTAATCCAGATCCGCCATATGGGTGCAGACACTGTTCAGAAAGTGGCGGTCGTGGGAAATGATGATCATGGTGCAGTCGCGCTGCTTCAACACCCCTTCCAGCCAGCGGATGGCATTGATATCCAGGTTGTTGGTGGGCTCGTCCAGCAACATGATGTCCGGATCGGCAAACAGTACCTGGGCCAGCAGCACCCTGAGCTTCCAGCCCGGTGCAACGGCACTCATGGGGCCGTAATGCTGTTCAATGGGAATATCCAGCCCCAGCAGAAGTTCCCCGGCACGGGCCTCGGCAGAATAACCGTCCATTTCACCAAACTGCACTTCCAGGTCTGCCACCCGCATGCCTTCTTCTTCGCTCATTTCACCTTTGGCATAGATGGCATCCCGTTCTGCTTTTACTTTCCAGAGTTCGGCGTGGCCCATGATGACGGTGTCGATCACCGTGTACTCTTCATAGGCAAACTGGTCCTGGCTCAGCTTGGCCATCCGCTCATTGGGATCCTTGATAACGTTGCCGGAAGTGGCTTCCAGTTCGCCACCCAGAATTTTCATCAGGGTTGACTTGCCACAACCGTTGGCGCCAATCAGTCCGTAACGATTACCGTCGCCAAATTTGACGGAGATGTCTTCAAACAGGGGCTTGTCCGAGAACTGCATGGTGATGTTGGCTGTGGAAATCAAATTATTGTCCTGCTTTTCGTTTATGTGTCATCAATAGAAAGGGCAAATCAGCGGCGCAGCCTACAGTGACTGAGCCCTGTGCAGCAATAGGGAATTTACAGACTCCTTTCGATTTCGGCCTGATCACGACGAACTCAAGCCTTTGCTACCGCCTGCAGACAAGCTTATGCCAATAACACCTAAACCGTTGGATTTCTGATGGCGGAAAAGGCCACGGGAATATCCTCAAGCAGATCATAAACAGGCTGGTTATCCTCGGTGTAATAGGAAACGGTGGACTCAAAAGTAGAATGGCTGGTGGAAACACACTGAAGATAGTGCGTCACTCTCACCCGGAGACTGACTTCCTGGTTATAGTCACCACTGGGCGTTCTGTAGACTGCCTGACTGACCAGTGGCAGGTTGCTGATGGCAGAACCATCATTATTGGTGACAGCGCTGATGGTGTCGTATTCTAAAAAATCAGTGGCGGAGGGCTTGATCACCAGACTGTCAGGCCCAGTGTAGAGTCCATTCGGCGTGCTGCTGAGATTATAGCCATGGTTCACTTCATCATCTGCACTGTTGTTGGCAACAGTAAAGTCAGCAACGGTCTGAGAGACTCCGCTGGTACTGCTTTCGGAGACACCCACAGATAAAGTGGGAACCCCTTCCTGTTCACTGGCACCGGCACTGACCCCCAGGGTTTCACCACTGGAAAAGGAAGTGGCACTGGAACTTGTGGCGGGAATATCTTTGAGCAAAACCGGATTATTACCAAACCCGTCGACCCCCATATACACCTTGACCTTTTCCGTGAACCAGCCCCTTTGAGTATCCGTGTCATAGACCATATCACCGGTATGGCTGGCGGCAACGGTGCTGTTTTCCAGGGAAATAGTCAGAAACTTGCTATCTATGCCATCAAAGCATTCCAGCTTTATGGACAGCTGCAGGGTAATTTCCGGAACCTGGCCGTCATACCGGTCATCCGTCCCTTTGATGGAGTAGGTATAATATTGCGTATTGGAATCACCGCTCATGTTATTGTTCCTTCAATGATCCATTCCTTATCCTAGAATGAAGGATTTCACCGGTTTTTTCACGACAAAAGTGCCATTCATGGTTAGACTTCAGGCCTTTGCCATCAACCGACCCACCCTTCATGCCTATCCAACTTCACTGCCCTGTCTGTCACACCCCCCTGAACAACACAGAGAAAGGGGCAAGCTGCGCCAATAATCACCAGTTTGACCGGGCTCGCCAGGGTTACCTCAATCTGCTTCCAAGCCATAAGAAGCGCAGCAAAAACCCGGGCGATGACAAGGCGATGATTCAGGCAAGAACCCGTTTTCTGAGTGCCGGATACTATAAACCCGTCGTACAGACCCTGGCTGAAAAGATTCAGTCACTGGTGGGCCAGGGCAAGCCCCCGGTTATTCTGGATGCCGGTTGTGGCGAGGGCTATTACACCGCTGAACTGGAGTCCATGATCAACCAGAGCACGGTGTGCGGAGTGGACATTGCCAAACCGGGTATCGTAGCCTGCAGTCACCGCAGCAAAACCGTTCAGTGGCTGGTGGCCAGTGTCAGTGACCTGCCATTGGCCGACAATCAGTTTGATATCATCGTCAGTGTCTTCTCCCGCTGCCACTGGCCTGAGTTTTCCCGGGTACTGAAACCCGGAGGGCACATCCTGGTACTGACCCCTGGCCAGAATCACCTGATGAGCCTCCGCCAGGCCATTTATCCACAGGTACACCCCTATCCCGAGGATAAGAGGCTCCAGAGCCTTCCGGACGATCTGGAACGGATTGATACCCTGCCCGTCACCGACACCCTGGAACTGCCAGACCGCCAGACCATTATGGACCTGCTCGCCATGACGCCCCACTACTGGCACGTTAAACCTGACCAGAAACGCCATCTGGAAACCCTTGAGCATCTGAGCTGCCCCCTGGACATGCGCCTGTCCGTGATTCAAAAAGTACAAACCGGCCACTGAAAGCAGGTAAATACCGTAATAAACACTGCGGTATATCAACCTTATTCCCTTCTCCCGGTGTTATAAGGAATAAGGCAGGAACAGGTCAGACCCCGCTGCTGGATCCGGCCTCTGCTGCTTTTCAATAAGAAAGGGGGAATTCGTCATGTTCGGGTTAAAGCAGCTCGTCACAGGGCACCAGGATCAGAACCTCTTTAACCAACTCGCCTTCAAAGCCGAAACGGCACTGGGTGTGACACTGGCCATTGCCGTGATTCAGGCTCTGACCTACGGCACCGACGGTCAACGCCTGGCCCTGATCGCAGGCTCTCTGCTGTCCATTGCCGTTCTGGCCGGTCTTTGCAAAGGAGCCCGAAAAATCCTCTGTGGAGCGCTCAGCTACATCCCCTACCTGTTCGGGATTTATCTGTTCTTTTTCGAAGGGTTTATACGACTGAATCGATTGATGGGCCGCTTTACTGTCGAAGATACTGCTCTGGTGATTGTTTTTTTCCTGCTGGGAAATATTGTCGCTACAGTCGGTTATAATGCCATTACTTACGCCAAACGCATGAAGCAGGCGCACTGACGTCAGGATTTCTGACCACAAGGCAGTATTAATGGAAGCAACCGTCCCACAGGCTCGTGAAACAATAACGACCTGGTATCTGGAGATGACCCGTCCCGACCAACTTATCCCCAAGGCGGTGGATAACCCGGACTTTGTCATTCAGGAGTGCCAGGTTAAACAGTACTCATTTAACCGCTTCCTTTACGCACTGGTGGGTAAAAACTGGCAATGGACTGATAAACTGTCATGGTCTGATACTCAATGGCAGGAGTACGCCGAAAACGACAACCTTCGCCTGTGGGTTGCCTGGTACCAAGGCAGTCCAGCCGGTTATTTTGAGCTGCAAAACGTCCAGGACCATGTTGAGATTGCCTATTTTGGCCTGGCTGAACCGTTTATCGGGAAAGGGTTGGGAGGCGCGCTGTTAAGCAATGCCATCGAAAAGGCCTGGGCATGGAATGCTCAACGGGTATGGGTAAACACCTGCAGCCTGGATCACGCCCACGCCCTCAAGAACTACCAGGCCCGCGGACTTCAGGTCTATAAAGAAGAGTGCGCCTGAAGGTGCCTGCCGGACTTACGACCACTTCACTATTACTTTCTATCCATTCATCAGTCACGCAGTAACCCAATGGCAAAAGCAGCAAAACGACAGGCTTCTTCGCAGCAGACCCGGGATGAAGCGAGTAAAATTGCCCGGGCAACCCAGCGCCCAGGGCAAACCAAAGAACAGACCCGATTGATTGCCCAGGGCATTCAGAAGGGGATTGATCAATACAAGAAGCAGCAGAAAGCCAAAGCCCGTGAGCTGGATCGCCACCTGAAAAAAGTCACCCGTCAGGCAGCGCAACCCCTACAGGAAAGCGAAAGCAAAACAGCCTCTCCTGCCACCACCCCTACCGAAAACAACTCGGTGCCCACCAGAGTCAACTGGTTGCCCTGGGGGCTTCTGGTGCTCAGCTGGCTGGGATTTCTGGCTTATTCGCTGCTGTGAAAAACAGCTCCTTGAGTATGGATTTTTAAAACAGCAGCTCAACCAGGCCATCGCACAGAAGTGTGATAATCACAATACCCGCCAGGTTAAGAGCCATTCCACTACGGGCCATCTGCCGAATAGGCAACATACCCGAACCGTAAACAATGGCATTGGGCGGTGTAGCCACTGGCAGCATAAACGCACAACTTGCCGCCAGTGCTGCGGGTATGGCCAGCATAGCCGGATCCATTCCCAGAGAGACGGCCAGAGCGCCTAACGGCGGCAAAAAGGCTGCGGTGGTCGCAGTATTACTGGTGACTTCGGTCAAAAAGATAATCACCGTTACCACCAGGGCAATGGCCACCAGGGAAGGCATGCCCCCGAGAATGTCCATGGAACCGGCAATCCACTCTGCCAGGCCTGTCCGACGAATCATGGCCGCCAGACTCAAACCACCACCGAACAGCAGCAGAACATCCCAGGGCATCTTCTGCATCTCCTTCCAACTCATGAGAAACTCCAGTTTGCTCAACCGAACCGGACAAAGGAACAACAGAAGAGTCGCCATCATGGCGATGGAAGTATCAGACAGGCTCAGCCATGGCAGTAGCCCACTCAGCCATGGCCTCAAAACCCAGGCACCGGCGGTCAACAGAAAGATCACCATGACCGCTTTCTCCGGCCTGCTCAGGGCGCCAGCGCCTGTCTGTTGTTCCTGCAGAGCCTGTTTTACAGATAGATTGTCATCCGACCCCAGGTCATAACCGGACCGACTCAACCACCAGCCAGTCACCAGCAGCATCAGAAAAGAAGCGGGCAACCCAATAATCAGCCACTGGGCAAAGCCGATTTGCACCCCATACTGTTCTTCCAGAAATGCCGCCAGCAAAGCGTTGGGGGGAGTCCCTATCAAGGTTCCAAAGCCGCCAATGGAGGCTCCATAGGCTATGGCGAGGAGCAGGGCTACCGGGAACCCTTTACTCATTCGCCCCTGCTCTCGCATCATGGCGATGACGGAAAGCCCTATGGGCAACATCATGATGGAGGTGGCGGTATTGGAAACCCACATGCTGATCAGCGCTGTCGCTGCCAGAAACCCAATGACCAGTCGCTTTTCACCGGTTCCCACAAATAACATGGTTTTCAGGGCCACCCGGTTATGAAGCCCCCAACGCTCCATGGCCAGCCCCAGAACAAAGCCCCCCATAAACATAAAAATCACCGGGTGAGCGTAAGGCGTTGCCACTTTATCAATACTGGCCAGTCCCAGAATGGGCGCCATAATCAACGGCAGAAGAGCCGTTACCGCCGTGGGCAGGATTTCCATAGACCAGAACACCGCCATCATCATGGCCAGCCCGGCACAATGCCAGGCCTGCTCACTCATACCCACAGGAGGCTCAACGATCAGGGTGAGACTTTGCAGGCCGACCCCGAGGAGCAGTCCTGCCAACCAGAAAATTGTGCGGCCGCCATTGTCCGCCTCCAGTTCCTGGTGTGATGAATCGGGTGTCATGGCAGTCTCCATGGGTATTGGGAAAGTGGACAGGCAATCTATAAAGTAATCGGTCAAAGCCCTCACAGATTGAATAACACGGGTGACTTCTGGTTCTGTTATACTCCGTCCCTCTGATGGTATACCCCGTTCCACCACCGCCATTCACAACCACAACCTCAAGAGCCTGCTTTGACCAGTCCCCGCTTTAACCGCTTGCCGCTTCCTGCTCCTCTTCTAAGCAACCTTGATGCTCTGGGCTATCGGACGATGACTCCGATCCAGCAGCAGAGCCTGCCTGAAATCCTGGAAGGGAAAGATCTGATCGCCAGGGCAAAAACCGGCAGTGGTAAAACCGCCGCTTTCTCCATAGGCCTGCTACTGAAACTGAAGCAACGGAACTTTGGCTGCCAGGCCCTGGTGCTCTGCCCAACCCGGGAACTGGCGACCCAGGTGGCCCAGGAAATCCGGCGACTGGCCCGTTACCAGCAAAACATCAAAGTGGTGACCCTGTCCGGCGGGCAACCCATCGGCCCCCAGATAGGCTCCCTGGAGCACGGAGCCCATGTGGTGGTGGGAACACCCGGCCGTATTCAGGATCATCTGAGAAAGCGCACCCTGAGCCTGGAACAAGTGAGCACCGTGGTCCTTGATGAGGCTGATCGAATGCTGGATATGGGATTCATTGATGCCATGGAAGCGATTCTGGCCCACACACCGGCTCAACGCCAGACACTGCTGTTCTCTGCCACCTACCCTGTGGGTATCCGCCAGTTGAGCAGCCGGTTTCAGGTGAACCCGGTGGAAATAACGGTGGAATCCTCCCATAGCCACGAACAGATTGAGCAGCGCTTTTACCTTGTAGATGACCATTCAGGCAAGCCTGCAGACAAAAACGGTAAACAAGCCATGCTGCTAAAGCTGCTGGCCCATTACACCCCCGAGTCCTGTGTGATCTTCTGCAACACCAAGCAAGCCTGTAAAGAGGTGGGTACCCAGCTCTATGAGCAGGGATACAAACCTCTGGTTCTGCACGGGGACATGGAACAGAAAGAGCGGGACCAGATGCTGGTTCGCTTTGCCAACCGAAGCGCCACCCTGCTCATTGCCACAGACGTAGCGGCCAGAGGGCTGGATATTGATAGCCTGGCAGCGGTGATCAACTATGACCTGAGCCGCGATCCGGAAGTTCATGTACACCGGACAGGACGAACCGGGCGGGCAGGAAAAGAGGGGCTGGCACTCAGCCTGTACACCCGCCGCGAACAGTACAAACTGGATCGCATCAGTGATTATCTGAAGGCGCCCCTGGCTTTTGGAGACCATAAAACCCTCACTGACCACTCAACTGTCCTCCAAGCCCCCATGGTCACGCTGGCCATTGATGGCGGCAGGAAAAATAAGGTGCGTCCCGGTGACATTCTCGGAGCCCTGACCGGTGAGGCAGGTATACCCGGTGACCAGGTGGGTAAAATCAATATTTTTGACTTTGTCGCCTATGTTGCGGTTAAGCGGGAAGTGGCTCGCAAAGCCCTTGCCCAGCTGGAAAAAGGAAGAATCAAGGGAAGGAAATTCAAAGTCAGAAGACTTTGATCGTATATTGACCCACAGAGTCAAACAGGCGCTCCCGACTGCACTGCTATAATCAGAACCGGGCGGTATAAAACATCCGCCCAATACAGTTTTACTCTTCAAGTCTACATACTCTGCCTATACCGGCAAACGGTATTACATGATTTGTGAACAGAAAGCCCTGAAGGCCTCAATCCTCATGGAAGCCCTGTTTGGGGTATTGGGGCTGGCGGTGGCTTGCCACAGCAACTCGGCCGTTCTGTTTATTGACGGAGCCTATTCCACACTCTGTATCTTTATCATGATGGCTAATGTTCGGGTGGCCCGTCTGGCAGCTCAGCCAACCACCCGGCTAAAGCCTTATGGCAGTGCAGCACTGGAACCTCTTTCCATCATACTCCAGGCGCTTCTGATTATTTTGTTATGCACCGTATTGATCACGGTTTCCTGCTACCGCTTGATCAACGGCGGCTATATTCCTGTATTTTCAAGTGCCGCCCTTTACGAATGCATTTCTGTCGTGGCCGGTATTGGAATGACCGCCGTGTTTTATCGACTGTCCAACCACCAGTCATCACCCATTTTAAAAATTGAATACCAGGAGTGGCTGGTGGATACCGCCCTAAGCACCACTGCGCTTATGGCTTTTATTATCGGCCTGCTGCTAACACCTCTGCACGCTGTCACCCCTTATCTCGACCCGGCCATGACGCTTCTGATCACCCTTGTCCTGATCCGGTTTCCCCTGAAAACATTGATGGCCAGCATCCGGGAGCTGACTCTCCGGGAACTGCCACTGGCTGACATTACCACCCCTATTGAACAATCCATTGAACAAACCGCCACCGACAGCCAGATAAAACTGACGGGTCTGCGAATGATCAAAGTGGGCCGCTGGCTATGGCTGGACATTGAAGTAGACTGTTCTCCGGGTATGTCCGTTGATACCCTGGCAAACCTCCAATATCAGGCTCGCTGCATAGTAGGTCAGCATTGTGAACACTACCGTGTCCAGGTGCTTTTCCCGGAGAACTGGTCACAGTCCGCTCATGGCCATCAGAACCACGGACAAATAAACCCGGTGAAAAACAGACCAGGTTAAGAAACAAAGTTCTCCAATCTCTTCCAGTACATCGTTCAAGCGTATTTATAAATACATGGCCGACTAAAATACAAAAAGGACAAACAAACCTGGGTTCTATTCCAAAGTGTTTCAAGAACCGTTCTGATTCAACCCATGCCTCCACTATAACTATGCAATACTTTTGGCTGGCTACCTGACAAAGGGCCCACTGAAACCACTTCCTCCATGACAGGTTTTTATTTGCCTTAACCTGGAATTAAAATGCAAAAACCAAAATCAGATGCCCCTGTTCTATTGAAACCTGTCCTTCTGAAGAGTCAATCAGAACGATCGGGATCAGCACCTGCAATCAATGACCATTTT
Organism: Endozoicomonas sp. Z74; assembly: GCF_057680865.1. Lineage (NCBI taxonomy): Bacteria > Pseudomonadati > Pseudomonadota > Gammaproteobacteria > Oceanospirillales > Endozoicomonadaceae > Endozoicomonas > Endozoicomonas sp. Z74. The sequence continues at coordinate 36,100 of NZ_JBLYZI010000030.1, read as the reverse complement.
ATAAAGAAAAACGGCCAGATTTATGCCGGTGAACACATCATTATTGATTTCTGGGGAGCAGAGAGCCTCAGTGACCTGAAGCATATAGAGAAGGCCTTAAGACAATGTGTTCTTGCCTGCAAAGCCACCCTGCTCCATATTCACCTGCACCACTTCAGCCCTAATGACGGTATCTCAGGGGTTGCCGTTCTTGCGGAATCCCACATCAGTATTCATACCTGGCCTGAACGCCAGTATGCAGCCCTGGATGTCTTCATGTGTGGAAATACCCTGCCAAACAGGGCCATTAATATTCTTGAGCAGGCATTGCGTCCGGAACGAAAAGAAGTCAGAAACCTTCTGCGGGGGCAGCTGTCATTATGAATACTTTTTTTGAAACGCTGTTTGATGGCTACGGTCAGGAATTTGAAATCAATCGCCTGCTGTTTGAACAGAAAACCGAACATCAGCATCTGGTTGTGTTTGAAAACACCCGCTTTGGCAGGGTAATGGCCCTGGACGGCATCATCCAGACCACCGAGGCCGATGAATACTTTTATCATGAAATGCTGGTTCATGTACCAGTCATTGCCCATGGTAAAGTCAGGAATGTATTGATTATCGGAGGCGGTGACGGGGGTAGCCTCAGGGAAGTGCTGAAGCACAAAGGTGTTGAGCAGGTGACCCTGGTCGACATTGACCGGCAGGTGATTGATATTTCCCGAGAACTTCTGCCCGGCCACAGCCAGGGAGGCTACGAAGACTCCCGCCTTAATCTGGTCATTAATGATGGTCTGAAGTTTGTTCAGGAAACGGACCTGACGTTTGACGTCATCATTTCTGACTGCACTGACAACATTGGCCCGGGAAAGTCGCTGTTCAGTGATGCATTTTATCAGGGCTGCCGCCGTTGCCTGAGACCGGAGGGTATTTTTGTTGCCCAGAATGGCGTCCCTTTTTTTCAGCCTGACCAGTTGCTTGAGACCAGCAGGAAGCTCCCCAATTATTTTCAGTTATCCACCTTCTACTGCGTTCCAGTCCCCTCCTACGTAGGAGGGTTTATGGCACTGGCATGGGCTACCGATAAACCGGAACTGACAAAAACTGAACTTCCCCTTCTGACCCAACGACACCAGGCCTCAGGGATGGCAACCCGGTATTACACACCCGCCATCCACCGGGCCAGTTTTGCTTTGCCACAATACATGCTTTCAATCCTGAAGATGCAATGAACAGGCTTACCATAAACCCCATTCATCAGGCCAGATACTGGCGCTCTCTTGTTAAAGACTATGGATCCCCTTTGTGTGTGATTGATTGCTGGAAACTGCTTAAACAATACCAGCAGTTATGTCAGAGCCTCCCCGGGGTCAGGCACTTCTACGCAGTGAAGGCGCTTCCGGAAAAAGCTGTGCTTAAAACACTCGCTCTCCAGGGTGCCGGTTTCGACATCTGCAGCCTTGGTGAACTGGAGTTGCTTCAAAGCTTTGACGTTTCATCCAGGGCTATTCTTCATACCCATCCCATTAAGAAAGATCAGGATATATCCAGCGCCCTGAGACTGGGATGCACAACATTCGTTGTAGATAACCCGCTGGAACTTGAAAAGTTCAAACCCTACCGCCACCGGGTGGCGCTGCTACTGAGATTGAGCTTTCCCAACCCGACATCGCCGGTTGACCTCTCTGCAAAATTTGGCTGCACGCCTCAAAATGCAGCTCTGATTCTGAAACAGGCTCAACAGGCAGGCCTTATCATCAAAGGGCTCTCCTTCCATGCGGGTTCTCAGTGCCCGGGCCCGGAGAACCACGTCAAAGCAATTCAGGCCTGCTGTTATCTATTGAAAGAAGCGGCCAGAAAACACGGGAATGCGCAGCTGAATATACTGAATATTGGTGGAGGCTTCCCTGTGGAGTACTGCCAGCCAGTCCCGGACCTTAATGACTTCTGCCAGCCCATCCGACAGGCGCTGGCAGAGTTGCCGGACTATATCAATGTTCAGTCAGAACCGGGTCGTATACTGGCAGCCCCGGCAGTCACCTGCATATCAACTGTGGTTGGCTCTGCACAGCGGGAAAAGGCTCTCTGGTATTATCTTGACGATGGTCTTTACGGCTCCTATAGCGGCCAGCTGTATGATCATGCCAGGTACCCACTGACGGTTTTTGGCGATCGACACAACCTCCAGCCATCGGTCTTTGCCGGTCCTACCTGTGACAGCATTGATGTTATTGCCAGAAATACCCTGAGCCCAAGACTCAATCCTGGAGACCTGGTGCTTGGCAAACAGATGGGGGCCTATACCCTGGCCAGTGCCACTGACTTTAATCATCAGCCCAGGGCAAGAGTCATCGCCCTCCATCAGCCAGCTCAAAAGCACCCCAAAAATGATCGCAACCGATGGGAGTATCCCTATTTGTGCATAAGGCAACGTGCATAAGTGGAGCCATGATTCCCTCACCAGGATATTTCAGGGCTGATCGTGAACTTTTTGCCGATTTACGGCTCTATCACTGAGTAATTAGAACGATTTACCTAATAAGAGCTGACAATCATGGTACAGATTACTGAGCTCAGTGAGAGTCAAACCGTCAGAGATATACCGCTTCCTCAACCGTCTCCCACTGATTCCGGGCAATTTAAGGGGCGAACTGCAGAACCCGTTTCCCCCCAGAGGCCGCCATTGAAACGGCGTCATTCATGCAGTGACCTGCCTGAGCATTGGAATCAAACACCCATTGCCAACAGAAGTAACCCACAATCGGTTAAGAAGCCCAGGCTCCAGCGAAGCCTCTCAACCCCCACCGGGGATCATCAAAACGTCCAGACAGACCTCACTGACAGGGCTGCCCGACTGATGAAGCTGAAAAAGCAGACAGAAAAACAATTAAGGAAAGAAGGTGAGAAGTGCTTTGAAGACTATCAGAAAGCCTTTACCCCATATACTCAGCTTTCTCTTGCCCACAGTGCCGCCGGAGCCCTGAAACCGTTCAGTGCAGCATGCTTAAACAGCGAAGATAACAAAGTGCCCTTGATGGACCTTCTCAAGCAGGCCAATGATCAATTGACGGCAGAAGTGGAAGTCACAATAACCATCGGTAAAAGAAAACTGACCCTGATCCCACCCGATCCTTCGCTCACCGAAGAAGAAGCCAGAAAGTACTACCCCATGGCAGTAAAAGCACTGGCCAACTGGAAGCCTGCTGATGCCGGGAGTGTCGTAGACCTCAAAGCACAGTTGTCACAGGCAGAGAAAGCACTGAAACAGGCAAAAGAGGCTCTGGATGACGTTGTTATCATCCTCAGGAAAAAGGGGATCAGCAACCCATGGGAAGCCCGGCTGGAAGAAATTCACAGCAAACCCGTAACCCTCCACGCCTCCTGTTCAGCCCCTAAAAGCAAAGACAGCGTGGAAGTGAAAGCTGCCCCCCGTTTGCCAGCGAATAAAAAACATCCTCCGTCACAGGGTGTTCCAGCTGGATAAAACAGCACCTCCCAGTTATGCGTGACTAAAAAATGATCACGCCCGGCTTTCCGGGCTTGATACCTCAACCAGAGGCGGCAACGGGCACTCCATAATGACCGCTATTGCCCGCAGAGCCTGGGCCTCCGCCAGCATTACTTTGCCATCATGGTCAATACAGCGGCAAAGGGCATTCAGTAAATCTTTCCGGGCATCACTATAAAGCAGGGAAATCTTTTCCAGCGCCTCATTCAACACCCTGAAATTGACTTTTTCCTTATCCGCCACGGACTGCAATCCCAGTGACTGCATGGTCTGCACATAACATTCCCGCTTATCATTCAATGCCATGCCCGACATACTGACCAGAGCCTTGACGACAATCCCCACCTCCCGATTCAACCGTTTCAGGGAGCGATATTTTTCATACCGGATGGTCCCTTCCGGCCTTTGCTCCCGAGCCAGAGAGTGATGAACAATCGTGGTCAGCGCCCACTCCATAACCGAAGTTTTGCCATCCGCTCGAGTCAGTTTCAGCAACATTGACTGTAACCCCTGCTGCTGATTCCGGCTGGCGGTTTTTAGCGCAGGCAATGCCATATCCAGAATCGACAGACGATCCTTGAGCAAACCCGCACACTCCAGCTCTTCCTGTAAGGCCAGGGTTCGGTTGAGAGCTTCAGGCAAAGGACTGTGAGCAATGATATCGCATTGCTTTTTCAGGACAGAGGGGGTTTCATCCAGCACCAGCGCCATCAGAACCAGTTGAACGCCCTCTGGGTCATAGATGGCCTTTGACAGCCGCACGGGGAGCGTCTGAACCAGGCTCCGGGCATACTTCCTGTGGGCTTTCCCCGGAGCCCCCATGGACTGGACCGATTCCGACAGGCTGGCTGCGGATGCAATCAGCGCCGTACCTTCATGGCCGGAACCTCCCGGTTTCCCTGGTCGCTCCTGAGGTGAAACAACCGTTGCTTCGGGAATGATAAACGCCCCATCCCAGCGAGGCGTTAACCGGCGAATACGGTTATCCAGCGGCGGATGAGTCGCAAACCACCCCGTTAAAAAACGGTCAACCGATGAGCCAAACATCATATGGCTGGTCTCAGGGGCAGAGGCACTGTCCAGCCTCGAACCAAATATGGAACCCCCGATTTTTTTCAGGGCGTTTGCCAGGCCCTCGTTATCGCGGGTGTATTGCACAGCCGATGCGTCCGCCAGATACTCTCTGGTTCGGCTGACCGATGAGCGGATCAGGCTGCCGAAGAATGCTCCGCTGTAACCGGTCACCATCAATCCCAGTCCGGTTACAAAAAGGAAGTGGCTGCTTTTTGAACGGGACAGCGTCGCACTTCGCAACATCGCATATCCCAGATCCGCCAGCATGGTGATCCCGAAGATGATCCCTATCAAACGCATGTTCAGTCGCATATCGCCATGGACAATATGGCTGAACTCATGGGCAACCACCCCTTCCAGCTCATCACGACTCAATTGCTCCATGGCACCACGGGTCATTCCTATCACGGCATCATGGAGCCGGAAACCGGCAGCAAAGGCATTAATGCCCTCTTCCCCATACAGAATGTAAACCGCCGGTACAGGAGCCCCCGAAGCAATGGCCATCTCTTCCACCACATTAAGCAACCGTCGTTCATAAAGATTGTCGGTGGATGGGTTGATCATCTTTGCCCCCAGGGACTCGGCAACGCCTCTGCCTCCCCCCTGGGCCAGAATCAGGGTTTTAATGCCCCCTGCAATCATCACCACCGAAACGATAAGGGCTGACGACACCTTAAAGGTATCCATTGTGAAAAAACTGGAAAGGGCCTGCTGATAACGGACACTGCCATACAAGGCGTACAACAGGTTCGTAGCAACGATAAGTCCAAGCACCGCCAACAGCATCAATACCAGTAAGAGACGGGTTCGGGTGCGGGCCTCTTTCTGTCGCTGAAAAAAAATCATAGCCTGTCCATCACTCAGAAACGGACGTCTGGTGCTTTCTGCAGGCTGGCACTGTCTTCAAATTCCAGCAGAGCCGCATCCTGTTTATGGCCAAACTGACGGGCAAAAAAAACGGGAGGAAAAGACTGCCGGTAACGGTTGTATTCGGTAACCGAATCATTGAAAAACTGGCGGCCCCTGGAAACACGGTTTTCGGTGCTGGTCAACTCTTCAGTGAGCTGCTTCATATTGTCACTGGCTTTCAGTTCCGGGTAGCTCTCCATCACCACATTCAGCTGACCCAGTGCACTGGACAATAACTGTTCCGCTCCCTGAAGCTGTTTCATGCTTGGAGCACTGAGCGAACCGGAAAGGGTACTCAGTAATTTAGCCGCCTGGTTACGCGCACTGATCACCTGCTCCAGGGTTTCCTGCTCATGCTTCAGGTAGCCCTTTGCGATTTCAACCAGATTCGGAATCAGGTCATAGCGCCTTTTCAACTGAACCTCTATCTGGGCAAAGGCGTTTTCATAGTCGTTTTTCCGGCTAACCAGGCTGTTATAAATATGAATGATGTAATAAATCACTCCCCCAATAGCAGCCAGGGTTATGATGGTTGAGCTTTCCACGGCAGGCGTCCTTGATCTTGTTGTCTAAACGACCAATTATTCCAAAGTTTTTCCTGGGAAGCACAGTGATAAATCAACGGAAGCGGATTATGGATCAATAATATGGCTAGCTGAATACTGAATCATATCCACCGCCTCACTGGAAAGTTGATTCTGAATCTCCTGCAATTGAGCTTTCAGATCATCAGGCCTGGCTTTTTCATTGGCCAGTTGCTTGCTGGTGCTGTCAACGAGCTCTTTCAGTGGGGCAGCCTTCGTCTCCACATGAAGCACTATTTCATCAATTTTGCCCTGCTGCTGTGGACTGTAATTCTCTTTCTGCTCCTGCAACTGGGAAAAGAGCCGATCAAAGCCTTCTGGTGTTTCATTTTCAAGAATCATTGCGGCCTGTTCATCAATATTGTTACCCAGGAAAAAGTCTCGAATCATCTCATTCTTTTCACTGATCCGGCTCTCATGCAGCTCCGTCACTGTTTGCAACTCCTGCTCCAGTGCCGCCATCAGCTTCTCGCTCTGGACTGAGGCCGGGTTCATCTCCAGGTAATCCATTTCCCCCTGAATCTGGTTTACTTCTGTTTTAATGAACTGTAACCGATCCTGCAACTGACTGGCCGTCATCGCCTGAGGGTTACGGCTGAGCAGAGATTTACTCTCAGGTCTTCCTCCCGTCTCCTGCCCCCCCAGGATAGAAGTCGCCTCTTTAAACTCAGAAACCTTACGGCCTTTATAATCCCCTGGTTCAACCTGTGGTGAAGCATCCTCCAGCGACAGATTCTGGACTGAAGCCCCTCCAACGCTGCCAACACCCTGTCCACTCATACTTTCATCCCTGCCTGTATTTGTGAATCAATACAATCAATGATAGCAACCGTCAGGCACCCTCGGTCTGATGCACCCTCCAGACTGCCGCCTCCACCCTTGAGCGCACTCCCAGCTTTTTCAGCAACCGTTTGACATGCACCTTCACCGTCCCTTCACTGATGGCCATTCGCCGGGCGATCATTTTGTTGGCCAGCCCCTCGGCAATCAGGCTGAGCACTTCCTTTTCTTTGGGGGTCAGCTCATCCAGTTTGCTCTGGGCCTTTGGTTCAGGACGCAGCACAGAAGCCAGCACTTCCGCCAGCCGGTCATCCACCACCAGCTTTCCCCGGGCGGCCTCAGACACTTTGGCCAGCAAATCTTCCGGCTCCATATCCTTCAGCAGATACCCGTCAGCTCCCGCCCGAAACATGGCTGCCACATCTTCACGATGTTCGGAAACCGTCAAGACAATCACCTTGCAATCGACGCCCGCGGCCCTCATTGCCTTCAGGGTATCCAGACCATCCATCCCCTTCATGTTCAGGTCCAGCAACACCAGATCCGGTTCCAGAGCCAGCGCCAGCTCCAGACCCGACTGTCCGCCGCCGGCTTCACCCACCACCTGTAAACCGTCTTCTTCGTCAATCAACTGAGCCAGCCCTTTTCTGAGAAGAGGGTGATCGTCAATCAACAACACTGCAGTATCATTCATATCCATAGGATTTATCCGCCCACACCATTCAGCATCCGTTATCAGGCTACATCAAATTCCAGATACACCTGGGTTCCCCCCAGCGGCCCCGGACGAATATCCAGGGTTCCCTCCATACTGGCCGCCCGCTCACGCATAATCGTTGTACCATAATGCCCGGAATCCGGCTGGTTGTCCGGTATACCGCAACCATCGTCTTCTACCAGAATCGCCACAGCACCGTCCTCTTTCTGGAAGCAACGAACAATGGCTTTAGTGGCCTGTGCATGCTTGATGACATTAACCAGAGCCTCACGAACAATCTGCAGGGCATGAATCTGGTGAGGGGCATCAATGCTGCAATACCTCAGCTGGTAGTCCAGTTCAAATTGAATCTCCGGCGCTCTCTGGCCGTATTCATCCAGGGTTTTATTCAAGGCCTTCTCCAGATCCCCTTCGGTCAGGGTCAACCGGAACGTTCTCAACAGTTCTCTCAGCTGGGTATAGGCGCTGCTGATGCCTTCCTGCAGCTCAGCCAACACTGTGGTGACCGCAGGCAGAGCACCCGTCTTATCCAGTTGACGCCTGAGCCTCAGAGCCTGAATCTTCTGGTAGGACAGAGCCTGAGCCAGAGAGTCATGCAGCTCCCTGGCAATCACCGCCCTCTCTTCCATCAATAACAACCGCCGCTCCTGGGTTCTGGAGCTGCTCTGATAAAGGGATGTGGCGACAATATCCGCAAAGGTCTGTAGCCACTGCCGGGCCTCTTCACCCCGTTCACTGCCCGGAGTCACTTTCACCTTCAGAAACCCGAAACTCTGCTGTTTGGCCAACAACTCAAACTGCCAGCTGTTGGAACCTGCCAGAATAGGGGCTTCGGTGTTCCTGAGACAGTTAACACAGCTATTGCCGGAACAGGATGAGGGCTCGGCTTCCAGTGAAATTTTGTGCAAACGGACGCTATCGGCGCTCCCGGAAAGACAGATGTACGCACTGTCCAGGGCCAGAAGGTGTTTCCACTCATCCATCATGCGGGCCACCAGCTCACCGTCATAGGGATTGGCAGCCAGGCTCCGGGAAGCTTTGTACAACAGCTCAAGGGCCTTGTTTGACTGGGCCAGCGCCTCCGTCTTTTGCGCTACCTTGAACTCCAGTTGACCATAGAGATGACTGAGGTCATCGGCCATGCCCTGAAAGGTCCGGGTCAACTGCCCCATCTCATTCGGGGAGTCATAGGACAGTGATAATCCAGTAAAATCGCCTCCCTGAACCTTTCTTGCCGCCGCTCCCAACTGCCCCATTGGCTGGAGGATATGTTTACCGATAAACCGGAGGGCGATCAGGCCAATCCCAAGAATGCCCATCAATGCCAGAAGGGCCGTAATAAACAGCTGCTGTAGCTTCTGCTCGGTGTTCAGTTGCAGGGCCTGAACCATCCTGTCGATGTGATCAACAAAGTCGGGAACCTGGTCAACAAAGGCTTCATAACCGGCAGGATCCGACAGCAAAGGCTTCATATGCTCACGCCATTCCCCGAGCACTGACCGATAGGCATTGCCAAGAGCATCCTGACGATCCTGCAGTTTAGCCAGTGGCTGGCTATTGATGCTGTTGTCGTAAATATCGATGAGCCTTAACAGCGCCTCCTGGCTGGTCAGCTCTGGAATCAGTACCTGCTCAGTCAGACGCCAGGACTGCATGCGCAGGGATCCCGCAATATTGATGGCAGCGGCATCACTCTCAGTCACCACCGCAAACCAGATGGACGAACCGACACTCACCAGTGCCAGCAGACAGATGCCCAGAATCACGGCAAGCGCCTTTTTCTTCAGGGAGGCGCCCTTTTTCATGAAAGTCATTTTGCCATGGACATTTTCTCTGGAAATGCCGCTTTTGCGGGTGCTGCTGCTCTGTTGCAACTCCGGATGAACCGTGGATTGATCCAGATCAAACCTCCTTCACTTAATGGTTTGTACCTCTAAATAGCCCAGGGGGGACCTCAGGGGACTGTGCAGAATTCAGAGATCATTGGCAATACCTGAAACCCCCCTTTTCCCGGCGGTTTTTCTGGGTTCCTGAAGGACACTCCAACATCCCCCCGCACCACCAATATACCTCTTTAGAGGTACAGGCGTTATACCCCGAACTCTACCCCGTATTTACAGGGGGTTCCCCCTGTTTTCCGGACCGTTATGATCCCTGTTAACCAAGCTTTTTCAACGCGATTTCAATAACCGATAAGTACAGCCAGTCATGGGGGCAAGCAGCATTCTTTCACGTCGTCGTTTTCTCAGGGGTTCCCTGCAGCCAGGGTCGGTCTTTCGCCCTCCATGGACCCCACCCGAAGTTGACTTCACGGATCAGTGCCGACGCTGTGGAGACTGCGTCTCTGCCTGTGAAACCGGCCTTCTGAAAAACGGCAGTGGCGGCTTTCCTGAAGCGGACTTCAGTCGGGCTGGCTGCTCATTCTGCCAGTCCTGCGCCAACGCCTGCCAGTTTGATGTGATCAAGGTCACGGAAGCGGATGCCTGGCACATCAAACCCGGAATCAATGACCGCTGCCTCGCCCTTAATCAGGTTCATTGCCGTACCTGTCAGGAACTGTGTGAAGCAGAGGCGATTTCCTTCCAGCTCAGAGCCGGTGGCGTGGCTTTACCACAGGTACTGACAGACCTCTGCAGCGGATGTGGAGAGTGTGCAGGAGATTGCCCGGTCAACGCCATTGCCATGACCCATTCGCTGCCAGACAGCCAGGGACAGGAAAAACATCGTTCTATTACCACCCAGGAGGTGTCATGACCCAACAGACTGAAATAGGCGCCATCTCCGGAGTGGTTGTCCGGGCATTGCCGGAAAATCTATCCGACGTAACCCGTCGTCTTGAGAGCCTGCCCGGAGTGGAGGTCCATGCCAGTGACCCATCCGGCAAGCTGGTGGTCACTGTTGAAGAACTGCCCGGTCAGAAGCTGATGGTTGACCGGTTAACCGAAATGAATGCTGTGGCGGGGGTTTTGTCTGCTGCACTGATTTATGCGCACCAGGAGTAAGTTATGTCTACTGATCTGAGGGATCTGAAACAAAGTCGAAGGGACTTTATAAAAAGCAGTGCCATTGCCGCCACTGCTGCTGCCGCCGGGGTCAGCACCTCCGCTTCCGCGACCAACCTGATCACCAGCAGCAAAGACACTGAGATCAAATGGGACAAAGCTCCCTGTCGTTTCTGTGGCACCGGCTGTTCTGTCCTGGTGGGCAGCAAGGATGGCCGTGTAGTAGCCACCCAGGGAGACCCGGAAGCACCGGTTAACCGCGGGCTGAACTGCATCAAGGGCTACTTCCTGTCAAAAATCATGTACGGCGCTGACCGTCTGAAAACCCCGCTGCTGCGCATGAAAAACGGTGAATTCCATAAGGACGGTGACTTCACCCCCATCAGCTGGGACCAGGCCTTCGACATCATGGCTGACAAATGGAAGGCAGCCATGGCCAAAACCCGGAACTCCGATGAGATGCCACCGGTCGGTATGTTTGGCTCCGGCCAGTGGACCGTCTGGGAAGGCTACGCCGCCGCCAAGCTGATGAAAGCAGGTTTCCGCAGCAACCATATCGACCCCAATGCCCGTCACTGCATGGCGTCTGCCGTTGTTGGCTTCATGCGTACCTTCGGCATGGACGAGCCCATGGGTTGCTACGACGACTTCGAAAAAGCGGACGCCTTTGTGCTCTGGGGCTCCAATATGGCGGAAATGCACCCGGTGCTCTGGTCCCGCCTGACAGATCGCCGCCTATCAAGCGACAACGTAAAGGTAGCTGTACTTTCCACCTTTACCCACCGTTCTTTTGAGCTGGCAGACAATGGAATTATATTCACGCCACAAAGTGACCTGGCCATTGGTAACTACATTGCCAACTACATCATCAGCAATGGCGCAGTGGATCAGGACTTCGTTAAAAAGCATGCCCACTTCCGCCAGGGTGTCACCGATATCGGCTATGGTCTGCGCCCGAACCACCCCCTGGAGCAACAGGCCAAAAATGCGGGCAACGGTGGCTCTAAAGAAATTACCTTCAAAGAGTTCGCCAGCTTTGTCAGTGAATACACCGCTGAAAAAGCCTCTGAGCTCTCCGGCGTACCGGTAAAACAGCTGGAAGACCTGGCCAAACTCTATGCCGACCCCAAGGTTAAGGTCATGTCCCTCTGGACCATGGGCGTTAACCAGCACACCCGCGGTGTGTGGATGAACAACATCATCTACAACCTGCACCTGCTGACTGGCAAGATTTCCAAGCCCGGCTGCGGTCCCTTCTCCCTCACCGGACAACCCTCCGCCTGCGGTACCGCCCGTGAAGTGGGCACCTTCGCCCACCGTTTGCCTGCCGACATGGTAGTCGCCAAAAAGCCCCATCGCGACAAGGCTGAAAAAATCTGGAAACTGCCAGAAGGCACCATTCCCGCCAAGGTGGGCTATCACGCCGTACTGCAGAACCGCATGCTCAAGGATGGCAAACTCAATGCCTACTGGGTGATGTGCAACAACAACATGCAGACCGCTCCGAACATGAACCAGGAAGGGCTGCCCGGTTACCGGAACCCTGACAACTTCATCGTGGTGTCTGATCCATACCCAACGGTCACCGCCCAGGCCGCCGACCTGATTCTGCCAACGGCCATGTGGGTAGAAAAAGAAGGGGCTTACGGTAATGCCGAGCGCAGAACCCAGTTCTGGTATCAGCAGGTGCATGCCCAGGGCGATGCCAAATCCGACCTCTGGCAGCTCATGGAGTTTTCCAAGCGCTTCAAGGTGGAAGAAGTCTGGTCTGATGAACTGCTGGCCAAAGCACCGGAGCTGAAAGGCAAGACCCTGTATGACATTCTCTACCGCAACGGCCAGGCCGACCGTTTCAGCCTGAAAGAAATCCCGGAAGAACGGTTGAACGACGAAAGCCGTGATTTTGGTTTCTATGTACAGAAAGGCCTGTTTGAAGAATATGCCAGCTTTGGCCGTGGCAAGGCTCACGACCTGGCGCCCTTCGACATGTATCACCAGTCCCGCGGACTGCGCTGGCCAGTGGTCGATGGCAAGGAAACCCTGTGGCGTTACCGCGAAGGCTATGACCCTTACGTTAAAAAGGGAGAAGAGGTCAGCTTCTACGGCAAGCCCGATGGCAAAGCCTGGCTGTTTGCACTGCCTTACGAGCCACCCCATGAGACCCCGGATGAGGAGTTCGATCTCTGGTTATCCACAGGCCGGGTACTGGAACACTGGCATTCCGGCTCCATGACCCGTCGGGTACCGGAACTCTACCGGGCCTTCCCCGATGCCGTGATTTACATGCATCCGGAAGACGCCAAAGCCCGTGGGCTGCGTCGCGGTATGGAAGCCAAAATCGTGACCCGGTATGGCGAGGTCCGGACCCGTGTTGAAACCCGTGGACGGAACAAAACACCGAAAGGACTGGTCTTCATGCCGTTCTTCGATGCCGGACAGCTGGTGAACAAACTGGTACTGGACGCCACGGATCCGCTTTCCAAAGAGACCGACTTTAAAAAGACCGCTGCCAAGGTGGTCAAGGTCTGAAACTGAAAGCCTGATTGTGAAAGGACTGGACTGAACCGTCATGAGTACCCAAAAGGCCATTACCGGCAAGCACGCTTCCGGCACTCCCGGAGAAGCATCCCCAGCGCCTGCAGCGCCAAGGAGAGCGCCTGCTGCCATGGGTAAAAAGCCTGGTAAAAACGACAGTAACCACCTGAGTCGCCGCCGCTTTCTGGCCAGCGCTGCTCAGGCGACCTGTGCTGTCAGCCTGCTGGGCATGGGCATGACATTTGTCGCAGACAAATCAAAAGCCCATGGTTCCCAGGCCCTGCGCCCACCCGGTGCGCTGGCGGAAGATGAGTTCCTTGCTTCATGCCTGCGTTGCGGGATCTGTGTGCGGGACTGTCCCTATGACGTGTTGAAACTGGGCACACCGGAAGACCCTGTGGCTTCAGGAACGCCGTTCTTTGAAGCCCGGGAGAACCCCTGTCTGATGTGTGAGGACATTCCCTGCACAGCCCACTGCCCCAGCGGCTCACTGGCGCCCGAACTGACCGACATCACTGATGCCCGCATGGGGCTGGCCGTGCTGATCGACCGGGAAAACTGCCTGAACCTCCAGGGCCTGCGCTGTGATGTCTGCTACCGGGTCTGCCCGCTGATTGATGAAGCCATCACGCTGCAGCGTTCCCGGAACCCCCGGACCCATGTTCACGCCATCTTCGAGCCGGTGGTGCATTCCGATGCCTGTACCGGCTGTGGCAAGTGTGAGCATGCCTGTGTTCTGGACGAAGCAGCCATCAAGGTGGTTCCCCACGAGCTGGCCCAGGGCAAACTGGGTCGGCATTACCGGCTTGGCTGGAAAGAGGAAGAGCGGACGGGACAGAAACTGGTGCCCCGTAACCTCAAACTGCCCGCCCACCAGCCAGAGGGAGACAGCTTATGAGCAGGACTCCAGGCCAGGAAGCCATTAACGAGATGGGCTACTGGAAGGCCTTTCGCTTTCTGGTACTCCGCCGTACCTGCCAACTGACAGTGCTGGGAATGTTCCTGGCCCTGCCTCTGGCCGGACTGCCGCTGATTAATGGCAATCTGTCGTCCAGCAGGATTCTGGACACAGTGCCCATGAGCGATCCACTGGCCATCCTGCAAAGTCTGCTGGCAGGTCATCCGGTGGTGGCCACGGGACTGATCGGCGCATTGGTGGTGATCAGTCTCTATGCCCTGCTCGGTGGCCGGAGCTTTTGCAGCTGGGTCTGTCCAATCAACCCCGTCACCGATCTGGCCGCCTGGCTCAGAAGGAAACTGGGGATTCGCAACAGCCACAAACTGCCCCGAAGCAGTCGCTACTGGATGCTGGCCCTGGTGCTGGCACTGCCCGTTGTCACGGGCATGATGGTCTGGGAAATCTTCAACCCGGTCAGCCAGGTCCTGCGCGGCATCCTCTTTGGCATGGGCGCTGGCTGGTATCTGATTGCCGGTATCTTCGGGTTTGATCTGCTGATCAGCTCCCGGGGCTGGTGCGGCCACCTTTGCCCTCTGGGTGCCTTCTACGGATTGCTGGGACGGTTCAGCCCACTGCAGGTCAGTGCCACCCGGCGAAGCGCCTGTGATGACTGCATGGACTGCTATGGGGTCTGCCCGGAACCACAGATCCTGCCACTGGCTCTGAAGGAAACAAAAGGCCAGGGCCCGGTTCTGAAAAAAAGCGACTGCACCCGCTGCGGCCGCTGCATTGATGTCTGCGCCAAGCGGGTTTTCCAGTTCCAGACACGCTTTTCACAACAATCACAGCACAAACAACCGACTTTAACCTCTTCGGACGCTGCCCCATCCACTCACCAGGGCAGTGAGCTGAATAATGAATAACCAGGAAGGCGGAGAGACTGCCATGAGATCACTAAAAGCCTTTAACCCACTGAGCGCCTTTAAAAAACAGTTGCCCGCTATTCTGGCAGCCCTGATCACCGTTGTGGCCAGCCACACTGCAATTGCTGAAACCGGCGGTATGGACTCACTGAGAAGCAACAATCTGTCTGAGGAAGCCCCGGCAGAAGCCCTGAAGAAGACACTGGAAAGCGACACCGTGATGGCCCGCGACTTTATCCAGCAGCCCCCACTGATCCCCCACGACATCCGGGGCTACACCGTCGATAAAGACGTCAACACCTGCCTGCGCTGCCACAGCTGGAAAAATGCCAGCAAATGGGGCGCTACCCGGATCAGTGTCACTCACTTCTATGACCGTGAAGGGAAACAGCGTGCCGACGTAGCACCAAACCGTTACTTCTGCCTGCAGTGCCACGTGCCCCAGGCTGACGCCAAGCCGCTCAAGGAAAACACCTTTGAGCCTGTGGATTCCCTGAAGAAATAAGACGGCGGGAGAATAATCATTATGAGCAGGGATTTTTTTCTGAAACGCTACTGGAAAATGCTGACCACTCCGGCGGGCAAGATTTCCATGGGCGTGATACTGGCATTTGGCTTTGTGGCCGGTGTCGTTTTCTGGGGTGGTTTCAACACCGGAATGGAAGCAGCCAATACCGAAGAGTTCTGTATTGGTTGTCATGAAATGAAGGACAATGTCTACGAAGAGTACAAGTCCACCATTCACTATAACAACCGTTCCGGCGTAAGAGCCGTCTGTTCAGACTGTCATGTGCCGAAAGAGTGGACTCCCAAACTGGTTCGGAAGATTCAGGCCAGCAAAGAGCTGTGGGGCAAGATCACCGGCAAAATCGACACCCGTGAGAAGTTTATCTCACACCGTCGTGAAATGGCGGAACGGGAGTGGGCACGGATGAAAGCCAATGACTCTCAGGAGTGCCGTAACTGTCACAACTTTGATTACATGGACTTCTCTGAACAGTCACCAAGAGCCATGGACATCCACAGCAAAGCCTTTATCGGCAGTGAACAGACTCCGCCCACCGGCGAGACCTGTATTGACTGTCACAAGGGGATCGCCCATCAGCTCCCTAATATGAAAGGCATTGAAGGCTGGTAAGGCTTTTTATGGAGACCCTATGAAGCGAATAAGGAGAAAACCATGAGCGCACTGGAATCGTTTATCTGGCACTTTCTGGGTTATGCCGCCATGCCAGCGATATTCATTGGTGGCTTTCTGGCCACCGCCCTGGTGTTCTGTTTTCTGATGGACCGGTTTGGCAAAAACTGATCCCTGAGCAGCGGGCCGGAGTATACGACTCCGGCCTGGCCATTACTCCGGCATCCTGGCAAAGGGCAGTGCCTGAGCAGCTTTGTCAAAGGTAAAAGAACCATTAAAACGACCTCCCTTCTTCTCAATGACCCACTTTGCTTTATTGATAATTAACGCATCCGCAAAGTCAGCTTCCTTTCCCCTGACAGGCTTTGATTTCCTGAAATCGTTGACGGCCTGCCAGACAACCTGTCCTTCTTCAAAGCGGATATTGATTTCATCGAACAGAAGGAGCAGTGTCTGAATAAGCTCCCCTTTCGTAAGCTGGTACTTTTTACCTTTGAGAGTCCAAATGGTTTCAACCAGCACGGCGTCTGTAATCAGGATCTTTTCATCGCCGCCAATCAGTCTTTCAGCTTGGGGGGACTGACGCTTATCGTCCCTGAGGAGATAGCGGAGCAGAACATTAGTATCAATAGCAATCACTGAAGAGCGCTCTGCAGAGAGTCATCATCGGACATTGGGGATTTTGGCCTGATGTGGCTTAAAGCACCTTCAGCAGCCCCTCTGGCCTTTTTCACCAGGGTCAACTTCCCATCGGCTATAAAAACCTCTACTTCATCACCGGGAACAATTCCCAATTCATCACACAGGCTGGCAGGAAGAGTCACCTGCCTTTTGGCACTCACTTTTGGCATCTTCATCTCTCTTTGCCGACAGTATTAATGCCAAGATAGTCCTGATCTTTACTTTTATCAAATAGTAAAGAATTGAGTATATTTACCCGTTCCCCGGCAACATTACCCTCACCTGTAACCCTTCCTCCCTGTTCACCAGCTCAATATCCCCACCATGGTTACGGACGATATTCCTGGCGATGGCCATACCGAGCCCGATCCCTCCAGTATCCCGGTTTCTTGAGCCTTCCAGCCGGAAGAAGGGTTCAAACACCTGCTCCATTTTGGCTTCAGGAATTCCCGGGCCGGCATCCTGAATGGTAATCACCCTGTGTTTCTGGCCCGATTTGTCCTCGGTAATGGCAAAGCTGACTTGTGCCTGATTGCCATATTTCACGGCGTTTTCAATAAGGTTTCTGAAAGCCCGCTTCAGACTGACGGGCCGGCAACGGATAATGGTTTCACTGCCCTCCCGGTAATGCACTTCCTGCCCCAGCTCGGCCAGGTCATCACAGAGACTCCCCAGCATGGCATTCAAATCCACCTGCCGGGTCTGCTCGTTATCCGAAGCCTGTCGCATAAAAGCCAGAGTCGCCTCTGACATCTGCTGCATCTCTTCCAGGGTAGCCAGTAACTGGTTCCTGTCACGGCTTTCCGGCATCAGCTCGACTCTGAGCCTCATGCTGGTAATCGGGGTTCGCAGATCATGGGACAAGGCTGCCAGCATCCGGGTCCGATCCGATACAAACCGCTGCAACCGGTCGTTCATCTGGTTAAAGGCGCGAATGGTTTCCCGCAGATCTTCCGGACCTTTCTCCGGCAGCGGTTGCACTTGCTCCCCCAGTCCCAGACGTACGGATGCCCTGGACAACATTCCCAGTGGCCGGGTAATCCGGCGCACCATAAAGGCCAGAGCCAACAAAACAAAAACGGAGGACAAAACCAGGAACACCAGGGTCTGCCTGGGTGCCAGTGGCGGTGCCACCGGCGCTTTCGCCTGCAAGTTCAGCCAATGCCCATTGAGCATCTGCACAGAAACCCTGAGGCTGATCAGCCGGGGTGGCCTCCACCCTTCCTTTATCATTGCTCGGGCCATCATTCTACGATCGCCACCGTTTTCCCTCATAGAGTGGTGGTGCCAGGGCTTCTGGCACTCTTTTCCTGAGCAGTCTTGTGCGTCTTCTCTTTCAGGGGCTTTGTTCGGGGAAAAAGTTCGGGTGTTTGCCTGGATGAATACCCGCCCACGGTACTCCCTGCCCATATTGTGTAACAACCTCTGGGCCAGCCTCTGCTCCCGGAGATTCATGTCCCGTGACGGAACCCCATAGCGGTCATCCACCGAGAACCAGGCATTTTTGGTGCTGGACGCCGCCAGAATCGCCGGATAGTTTTCAACATCACTGGCCTCCAGCAACTGCACCAGAGAGTCGATCTGCTGAAACTGGGATTTCTGGTTAATATCGGACACGACGGTTCGATAGGCATTGCCCAGTATCAGGAAACTGATCACCTGGGCCACTACCAGGGCCAGGAGCACCACCAGGATCATTTGTGCCGCCATGCTGGAAAACAGCCGCCTGATCCAGGCAACCATCGCTTTTACCGGCTTTCTTATCGTGGCTATAGGCTGCATCTACCTCAGGCTCTGGCTTCTTCAGTGAACATATAACCCCCACCCCAGACCGTTTTGATCAACAGAGGGTTCCTGGGATCTTTTTCTATTTTTTTCCGTAACCGGCTGATCTGGTTATCGATGCTGCGGTCAAAAGGCAAGGCTTCACGACCCTTGGTCAAATCCATCAACTGATCACGACTCAGCACCTGGCGGGAGTGCTCGAGAAACACTTTCAACAGACGGAACTCTGCAGCACTTAATGCCACCAGCAAACCGTCCTCACGGGTCAGCTGATGCTGGTTCAGGTCCAGACTCCAGCCTTTGAATTGCATCTCTGAACTGGATGCATCGCGAACCTCTCGCCCGGAGGTGTGCTCCATGCGTCTCAGCACGGCCTTGATCCTGGCCAGCAACTCCCTGGGGCTGAAAGGTTTGGTGACGTAGTCATCAGCCCCCATTTCAAGGCCGACAATCGTATCCGCCTCCTCACTCATGGCGGTCAGCATAATCACCGGAGGGCCGTTGTGTTCCTGGAGGTACCGGCACAGAGTCAGTCCATCTTCCCCCGGCATCATGATATCCAGTACCACCAGATCCACCGACTCTCTGGCCAGAACAGCGCGCATTTCCTGGCCTCCATCTGCCAGGCTGACCTGGTAACCATGCTGATCCAGGTATCGTCCCAGCAAGTCACGGATTTCATCGTGGTCATCAACCACCAGAATATGTTTGCTCATGATCGGTGTTTTCATCAGGGTAGTGTTTCAGCCATACACTCAGGATGCCATTATAAAGCCAGCCCGCCTGTGGTTTGGATAGGGCCGGGAATAAATGATACAAACTGCGACAATTGCACACAGCCCTTGAGCGGCAAGCCCCTGTCGTTTCTGGAAACATGTTCATACCACCGTATCCTGCATTCACCGTTATTCCCTCCCTCTTCTTGCCGATAAATAAGACAGGTTGCCTGATGCCCCTCCAGGTGATACAGGTAGACGACACAGGGAGTTTTATGCCGGATGTAAAAACCCGGTCATTGTCACTGAGGGGCAAAGCGGGACAGGAAGCCTTTTCTTACACTCAGACCCAAAAGGAGCGCGGTTATGTTTGAACAATCGCTGAATGAGGTTCGGAAAAAGCTGCACCACCACCCGCTTTACGCCAAAGTCAACAACATGGAAAGGCTGGCAGCCTTTATGGAAGCCCATGTGTTTGCTGTGTGGGATTTTATGTCACTGGCCAAGCGCCTGCAGATTGAATTCACCCAGGTACAACTGCCCTGGACTCCGGTGCCTGACTCCCGGTCTGCACGCTTTATCAATGAAATCATTCTTTATGAAGAAACCGATAAAGACCACCACGGCATTCCTTCCAGCCACCTGGAAATGTACCTTTCCGCCATGCGCGAAGTATCTGCAGATACCAGCCGGATAGAGAGTGTTCTTTATCAGATCAACCAGGGAATACCCTGGCAGCAGGCTCTGCAGGAAGCCCTTGTCCCAGACTATATCCAGGAATTTGTCACGGACACCCTGACCATTGCCCAGCAAGGCACCCTGCCGGAAGTGGCCAGTTACTTCCTGTTCGGTCGGGAAGATGCGATTCCAGAGATGTTTACTGCCCTGCTGAAGCAATGGGGGGTTAACCCGGAGTCGGTTCCGGCCATGACTTACTACCTTGAGCGCCACATAGACCTGGACAGCAACGACCATGGCCCTGCGGCAGAAAGCCTGCTAAAGCAATGCATTAATTCCGAAAAAGAGGCGGAGCAGGCCGCTCTGGAAAAAGCCCACAAAGCGCTGGAATCCCGCATCCGGCTCTGGGATGCCCTTGAAAAGCAGCTGGATGCCCTGCCATCCGGGACGAAAGAAACTGCCCCCGAAACAGCGGTTGCTGATGGGGGCCAGGAAGATTAAGGGAGCTTGCAGAGAGGAAATCAGGAGTTGGCGAGGTTCTGGTATTGCTTGTACAGAACCGCCTCTTCTTTGGTGATTCTTTTACTGAGAGCCTTGATAATGTTGGTGCAATCGGTCTGGAAATTCTCCAATGTATTACTGCCAGACTCGTACATACTAAAAAACAGCATCACATCCGAGGAAATATTTTCCATATCCTGGGCGTATTCCTCCAGCGTGTTTTTCAAGCCTTCATCTTTCTCTGCCGCAGCCCTCAGCACGGGATAAAGATATCGGTCCTCTTTATTCAAATGGGCCAGAAGCATCTTTTTGGCAGACATCATCAGATCCCGCCCCTCCTGGGTCCCCACCCCCTCACTCTTTGCCTGAAGCAGCATCAGGCTGATTTGCTCATGTTCACTGCGCAGTTCATCAATTAACATGGCTTTTCCTCTCATCCGTGAACGATTTCATTGATATCCCTGAAAAGTCTAGACTATCCATTGCCAGCCCTTCTCCCAGGCTCTCTCCCTTCTGATACACATTGCGACAATTTCAAAAAAGACAGGGATATTTCTGTGACACCCCTGGTCTTTAATGACGCTATACAAAGACTGATTGGAGAGAAGAGCCATGAAAAAGAAAACCCTGATCGCCACCGCCCTGGTCGCTGTTTTTTCCGCCTCATCCGCCTTTGCCTGGATGCACAACAGTGACGGCAAGGGCTTTGGAAACTGCTCGTCCGGGCAGCGGATGAGCCACTTCCAGAAGTCAGGCCATGGCAAACCTGGCATGGGAATGAAATCCCAAAAGATGCAGGAATTCCTGAATCGCAGCTATACCGCCGATGAAATCAGAACCCTGAATGAAGCCCGCCTGATTCACCAGGGCAACCCCAATGTCAAAGTGGGCAAGGTAACGCCTACTCCTGAAGGCTACAAAGTCACCATCGTCACCAAAGACAATTCTCTGGTGAAGGAGCTGGAACTGGCGAAAAATGGGATGCCTCTGGAGCGGTATAACCGGATGAAAGAGCGGATGACAGCCTGGGAGAAAAAGCAGCAGGGCTGATCAATGCTTTAACCATCGCCTTTATCTTCCTTAAACAAAGGCGGTGGTCACCAGACGTCATCAACAAACCTGTTTTATCGTCGATAAAACCGGCTGTTACCAATGGAGGGAAGCAATGAACCGCAAATCATTGATTATTGGATGTGTCTTCATCCTGGCAGGATGCACAGCCATACCATCAGCAGAGCAACTCGCCCATGATGGCCAGTGGCAGGCGCTTGGAGTCCAGGATGGAGAGATGGGGTATGCCATCAAAAATGTCAATCAACTCCAAAACCTGAATCCCGCTGGCACATCACCGGATGAGAAAGCCATCAGGCAATACCACACTGGCTATGAACAGGGGCTCAAGGCGTTCTGCCAGCTGGACAATGCCTATTTCCTGGGGCTCTCCGGCCAGGAATACAACCACCAGTGCAGTAAACACGCTCAGGCCAGAGAAATTGAGAAAGAGTGGCAGAATGGGCTCGATGACTACTTTATGGGCCTGACCACGGATTTCGAAAGCTGACCTGGAAGACCGATTATCGGTTATCAGGCAGCAGTTCATTGCGCCTGGCGCTGACTTGTTTTGCAACCAGGCTTTTCAGCCAGGCCAATAAAGGCGCTTGTGCATCAAGGTGCCGCCAGGCCAGACAGATATCAAAATCCGGAACCGGCACCGGGCAGGGAGAAATACTGAGTTTCCGCCCGGACTGTTCCAGCTCAGCCAGTACCTGGGGCACCACACTGATTAACCGGGATCCAGGCAGCAGGCGCAACAGGGAAGTAAAGCGGCCACAGGTTACCCGTACTGTCCTTTTATCTCCCTGCCCGGCCAGCAACTCATCCACAACGCCCCGGATCTCACCGGTATTGTTGATCAGCGCATGATCCAGTTTGAGAAAATCCTGGTAGGACAGAGGCAGCTTCAGATTCATCTCCCGGTTATCAAACAGGCAGACATGTTGCTCGGTATAGAGCGTCTGGATATCAATATCACCCGGAGGCCCCACCCAGTTGCCAATGGCCAGATCCAGCTGGCCCTTGCGGAACAATGAGCAGGCCCGTTCACGGTCCACCAGCAGAAAACTGATGGAAGCACCCGGCGCACTTTCCCCCAGGGCACTGACGATGACATCTCCATAAAGAGACTCGGCGTAGTCGGTGATACCAATGGTCAGGTGCCCATTAAACCGGGCAGGCTCAAACACCTGGGCAGGCAGTACCTCATTGCGAATGTTATCCAGTGCCCGGCGCACTTTCGGCGCCAGCTCCTGTGCCCGCCGGGTTGGCAGCATCCGACTGCCCTGGCGAACCAGAAGCGGATCGTCAAACAGCTCTCTCAACCTCGCCAGATGATGACTCATGGCTGGCTGACCGATATAAAGGCGCTGGGCGGCCCGGCTGACGCTCTGTTCATCCAGAAGCGCCTCCAGTGCCGTCAGCAGATTGAGATCAATTCGCGACAGGTTGAATTTACCGGAGTGGACCACGAGACCTCCAGACTTCATGGTTTACAAAGCCGTGTTATAACACCAGCACACCCAGCACAATAGCCAGCGCCACCAGCCAGAACACCGGCCACTTCATCACCCTGAGCAGATAAAAGCCCACCAGGGCCGCAGCCAGCTCAACAGCGGAATGAACCGCGGAAGTAAACACCGGGGAATACAGTGCAGACAACAGCAACCCAACCACGGCAGCATTAATGCCCGCAATGGCACCGGCCACCCGGGCCCGCCCTGCCAGAGCCTGCCAGGCGGGCAGCACACCAACCACCAGCAGGAAGCCTGGCAGGAAAATCGCCAGAGTGGCTACGATCGCCGCCGCCACAGGAACCGAGTCGGAAGCAAAATACCCCAGGTAGGCCGCCAGAGTAAACATGGGACCCGGAACCGCCTGGGCAGCCGCATAACCGGTAAGGAAGGTATCGGTGCTGATCAGATCCTGAGTGGTGCTCTGCAACAGAGGCAGCACCACATGGCCTCCACCAAATACCATGCTGCCCGCCTGATAAAAGTCGCTGAACACCTCTACCATAGGCAGTTGGCCGGCAATAAAGGGAAGGCCCAGCAGAAGACCCGCAAACACGATCAACGGCCAGACCACAAAACGACAGGATGAGCTGATATCGGTGCTGGCTGGTAACCAGCGGTAACCTATGATCGCTGCAATCACCAGTACTCCCATCTGCATCACTACATCAGGTAGTACCAGCAACAGCGCCGCACTGAACACACAGAGGCTCACCGTCAGGCGATTCTTGCAGAATGAACGAAACATTTGCAGCGTTGCGTCCGCCACCACGACCACTGCCAATAGCTTGAGACCGGCAATGATGCCCTGATACCAGCTGGCTTCCAGAAACAGCTGGCTGCTCATGGCCACCGCCACCAGAATGGCAAAGGAAGGCAGGGTAAACCCGATAAAAGCAGCAATGCCTCCAGCCAGTCCGGCACGCTGATAGCCCAGGGCAAAACCGATCTGGCTGGAGCCCGGCCCCGGTAAAAACTGGCTAAGGGCGATCAGCTGAGAGTAGTCGGTGTCCGTCAGCCATTTTTTCCGCTCCACAAAGGTATTTCTGAAATAACCAATATGGGCCGCCGGCCCCCCAAAACTGGTCCACCCCAGAAGAAAAAATTGCCAGAAAATCGTCAGTAACTTGTTCACCGGCCAGGCACCTGCATGCTCAATTTCAATGCAGCCATGATATCGGCCCCTTGAAAATTATGCATATCGATCCTTTCAATCAAAAAGCATCGATAATTCTAATCTTCATGTTTCCTGTCCCCTGAAATGTAAAGCGGTCAATCCTCTGGTGGAAGATTGACCGCTACCTATTGATGGCTCAGAACGTCATTCTGAAAGCCCTTACATCACCGGGTAGGTATAGGTGGAAGCGATGCCCAGAGGCAATCCGGTTGCCCAGTAAAGCAGCAGGAAGATCGTCCAGCCGATCATGAAGACGATGGAGAACGGCAGCATAGTGGAAGCCACCGTGCCAATACCGGCATTTTTCACATAGCGCTGGAAGAAAACCACCACCAGTGGGAAGTAGGTCAGCATGGGCGTAATGATATTGGATGAAGAGTCCCCAATACGGTAAGCCGCCTGAGCCAGCTCCGGAGAAATGCCCACCGCCATCAGCATCGGCACAAAAATGGGGCCGATCAACGCCCACTTGGCGGACATGGAACCAATAAACAGGTTAACAATGGCGGACAACAGGATGATGCCAACGATGGTCAACTGTCCGGGAAGCGCCAGTGTCTGCAGCAGATCGGCACCGGCCAGGGCAATCAGGGTTCCCATATTGGAATCCCCAAAAGCCTTCAGGAACAGGGCACAGAAGAAGGCCATGACCATATAACCACTCATGGTGGCCATACTGTCCCCCATGGAGTTAATCACATCCGCAGAGTTCTTGAACTTGCCGGTGGTGTAGCCATAAACGACAGCAGGCAAAAGGAAGATCAGGAAAATCAACGGCACAATGGAGCCCATGATCGGCGCATTAAAGGCCGTCAGCAGACCTTCTTCATTACGGAACGGTGAAGCGGCCGGGATACACAGGGCCGCCACCAGAATAATCAGCCCCAGCATGGTGTAACCAGCCAGACGAAAAGCCCGGTGTTCCTGTTCAGAGATATCCCCCAGGTCATCCACTACGTCCAGGTCTTTATCAATGGGCGCATTGCGGTTCAGGCGGGGCTCAACGATTTTATCGGTCACGTACCAGCCCATGGCTCCCACCAGGAAGGTGGATGCAAAAGTAAAGAAGAAGTTACACAGGGGGTTGACCAGATAGGCTGGGTCGAACAGCTGAGCGGAGGCCTGGGTAAAGCCCTGGATCAGCGGGTCCGTAGGTGTGGGTACCAGACTCGCGGAAAAGCCGCCGGAAACCCCGGCAAATGCCGCCGCCAGACCCGCCAGGGGATGACGTCCCGCCGCATAAAAAATAATACCGCCCAGGGGAATCACCAGCACATAACCAGCATCGGAAGCAATATTACTGACTGCCCCGACCAGGACTACCACCGGAGTAATCAACCGGGCAGGTGTCATTCGCAGTACTTTTTTCAATGTGGTGTTGATAAAACCGGAGGTTTCAGCAACGCCTACCCCCATAATGGCCACCAGCACAACACCCAGGGGAGCAAAGCTGGTAAATGTGGTTACGGAGGACGCCAGGAAATTCGCCAGATACTGGCCGTTAATAAGATTGTGCACAACAATGGCGCTTCCCGAACGGGGATCGACCATTTCAAAAGTCACCAGAGAGAGTAAGAAAGAGAGAACCAGGGTAATAAACAGACAGTAGATAAAAAGCATAGCCGGTGAGGGCAGTTTATTACCGGCGTTTTCAATAAAATTCAGAAATCGATCCGACCAGGATAGTTTTTTGGAACCTTTTAAATCAACACTACCCGCAACAGCCTTTGCATCAGGCATTGAATGTTCCCCCGCTAAATCTTGTTGGAATACAGGTATGTCAGAAAGCGCGCTGTGGTTATGATTCAAGCGCTTGAACAGATCCGGCACAGTCAGCAATATACTGATTGCTGGTATTGATTTTGTTGATAGGTGTCAATCTGAAGCTTTCTTTACGATTGATACACTTTGAGACAATTTCCGGGTCCCCGGAGATATTTCCGGGACATTTTCTGGTTTAAATAAAATCAATAAATGAAAGACAGGCGTCCGGTAAAGCCCAATGAATAAAAATCAGGCGATTATTGCCACCAACCGTTTTGGCATGGGTGCAAAGGGAAATGAACTTCATGAAGCCGGAACCGATCCCCAGGGCTGGTTGCTTAATCATCTGATGCCCGTCACCTTTGATTCATCCCTGCCGAAAAGCAATGAGGTGATCGCCCAGCACGCCCTCTTCCGGGCCATGAAAAAAAAACAGGCTGCCGGCCAAACCTCCGGAACAATGATAGAACCCCCGGGCAGGAAAAGTTACTTTCAGCTTTGCGCCGATGGCCTTTCCCGAAGCATCATCAGCAACCAGTCTTTTACTTGGCGCCTGCTGGATTTTTTTTCCAATCATTTCAGTGTCAGCGCCCAGGGAGGGTTGATGACGCCCCTGGCCCCCACCCTGGAAAGAGAAGCCATTGCCCCAAACCTGTTCGGATCCTTTTCAGACCTGCTAATAGCCGTTGAGCAACACCCGGCCATGTTGATTTATCTGGATAATGACAAGTCCATTGGGCCGGACTCCAGGGCCGCCCGTTACCTGGCCAGAAAAGCGAAACCACCCAGGGGCATCAATGAAAACCTGGCAAGGGAAATCCTGGAGCTTCACACCATGGGTGCGGACGGAGGTTATACCCTGAAGGATATTCAAGAGCTGGCCAGGGCCATTACCGGCTGGAGTGTCGCCAACCCGGACCGGGATCAGGAACACCTTGAAAAGCAAGGTTTTCTGTTCAGGAGCAACACCCATCAACCGGGCCAGCGGACGGTGCTGGGAAAAACTTATTCACAAGCTGGCCTTGGGCAGGGGGAAAGCATATTGAAAGACATCGCTGTTCACCCATCCACAGCCCGTTACCTTTCGTTCAAACTGGCCCGCCACTTTGTCAGTGATACCCCTCCACCAGAACTGGTCCATGCCCTGGAAAAACGCTGGCTGGAAACCGGTGGCCAGTTGCAAGAAGTGTTTACCACTCTGGTTACCCATGACAGCAGCTGGCATCCGGAACAACAGAAGCTGAAAACCCCGCGGGAATATCTGGTTTCAGTGTGCCGGGCCACCAGCCACCAGAATGTCGCAACACTTCCCAAACCGCGAAAAACCAGAATGGAGCGGATGTTGGTTAATACGCTCACCGCCATGGGACAGCGTCCCTTTGGCGCAGGCTCTCCTGCCGGTTATAAGGACACCGCCAGTGCCTGGAATGGTTCCGATGCCCTGCTTACCCGGATCGACTGGGTCAACCGCTGGGTAGAGCGAATCCCGCAGACGCCGGAACCTTTGGCGTTAGCCGATCGCACACTAAACTGGCTGTTAACCCAACCTTCACGGCAAGTCGTCAGTCGTGCCGAAAGCCGTCAGCAGGGGCTGGCCCTGTTACTGCTGAGCCCGGAATTCATGAGGAGATAAACGTTCCATGAGTAAACTGAACCGCCGTAACCTGGTCAAATGGCTGGGCACGGGCATGGCTTTATCCCAACTGCCACTGGCAGGCAGCCTGGCCCTGGGGGCCGACACTGATAATGACAGCCCCCGCCTGGTCTGGATCGTACTCCGGGGTGCCATGGACTCTCTGCACGCGGTGATTCCAGCCTTTGACGACCACCTGATGCCGCACCGTGAAGTGATTGCAGCTCCAGCCATTGATACGATGCTTCCCCTCGACCGCGGATTCGGCCTTAACGCCGAGCTGAAAACCCTCCACAGCTGGTACCAGACCCAGCAGATGATGCCTGTGGTGGCCGTGGCTTCCCCCTATCGCCAGCGCTCCCACTTTGATGGCCAGGACATCCTGGAAAGCGCCCTGACACCGGTCAACCAGGACAACGGCTGGTTATCCCGGGCCCTGTCGGTAACCGGCAAAAAAGGGCTGGCGATTGCCCAGTCCCTCCCCATCAGTCTCCGGGGCCATCACCCGGCAGGAACCTGGTACCCCAGCCAGATCCCTTCCGCCAAAGAGGATCTGTACCAGCGACTATTTAAGATGTACGAACAGGATGAACAACTGCACCAGCGCCTTGAAGAAGCCCTTGAAACCAGGGCCATGGTGGGGAATTCCATGGAGGGCAGCAGAAACCGGCGATTTGTTGAACTGGCCCGTTCCGCAGGGGTGCTGATGAAAGATGCCCATAGCCCTGACGCCATCATGCTGGAAATGGGCGGCTGGGATACCCACGATAACCAGCATGCCCGGCTGACCCGGCAATTCCGTGAACTGGATGAGGGCCTGCAGACGATGAAGGCCGCCATGGGCGACAAAGCATGGTCCCGAACCATGATGATCATTGCCACCGAGTTTGGCAGAACCGTAGCCGCCAATGGCACCCGGGGCACCGATCATGGTACAGCCTCCTGCCTGTTTCTGGCGGGCGGTGCCATCAAGAGCGGAAAGACCCTGGGTGAGTGGCCCGGCCTGGGCAAAAACGATCTTTATCAACAGCGGGATCTTCGCCCCACCTCTGATATACGTCAATGGATATCTTCCATTCTGGTACAGCACTGGCAACTGTCCGGCCATCAGTTGAACCAGGTGTTCCCTGGCGTCACGCCCGCCTCACTGACTGTTTAACCCCCACGGCTTTCATCCCGGAAAGCCGATTCTCCCCATCCTGCGAACCGTTTGTTCGGTAATCACTTGGTTGACTGTGTCAACCAAGTTCAGTTCAATGGCCTGGGAAAATTAGCACGATATAGCCAATGGAAAACCAGGCACACTCTTTATACGACTCATACGATTTATACGACAACTTAATAACACTCACCTGGTATTTCAGCAGTCATTGCTGCACCGGTTGTGACAACCAGGATCTGGACATGCCGGATCTGAACATGGTGGATTTCCTGGCATTAAGGCTGATCCATAAACACGACCGCTGTCCGGTCCAGACCATTGGCAAAGCACTTGGAATGACCAAAAGCGGCGCAACCCGGGTTGCCCGTCGGCTGGAAAAGAAAGGGCTGCTCGATATTACCGGCAGCCACGAAGACGGCCGGGTACGTTGTCTGCAGCTGACCAGAAATGGCCAGGAGTGCATGGCCAGAATCACCCACTCCCAGGCAGAACAGCTCCAGAAACATCTGGACTCCATGGGAGCGCAAAACAGCCGACAACTGATCAATGGGCTGACATCGTTGATGCAAAACCTGGATGTCCTGAAATCACTTCATCACTGCTCCGATGACCGTTAAACAGCCCCGCTAAGGCAATCACCCACAATGAAAAGGCTTAAAAAGGCACACGATTGAAACTACTCTGGAAACTCCGGTTTATCCTCAGGGATTATTGGCGACAATACCTGCTGGCCTTTATCTGTCTGCAGATTGTTTCTGCCCTGAACCTGCTGCCTCCCTGGATCATTGGTCATGTGGTTGACGGAATCAAAGACAACAGCCTGACCCATCAGCAACTGGCTATCTATGTTGCCGGTATCCTTGCCACCGGGGCGGCGGTATATGGACTTCGATACACCTGGAGATCGATGCTTTACGGGGCATCCATTGAGCTGGTCAGAAGTCAGCGTAGCCGCCTGTTTGCCCACTTCACCCGTTTATCGCCGGCGTTTTACCAACGCTACAGCACCGGGGACCTGATGGCCCATGCCACCAATGACCTCAATGCGGTAGAAGAGAGCGCCGGCGTTGGCATTATGACCCTGGTTGACTCGCTGATTGCCGGATTTACCGTACTGTTTGCCATGGTGTTTATTGTCAGTGGCAAACTGACCCTGATCGCCATGCTGCCCTTCCCCATTCTGGTCTGGGTCACCAAGCGGTACGGTATCGCATTGCACAAGCGCTTCAGCAAAGCCCAGGCCGCCTTTTCCAATCTGAATGAGGAGACCCGGGAGTCCATCAGTGGCATTCGGGCGGTGAAAGCCCACCAGCTGACGGAGCGACAGATTCACCGTTTTAACAAACTGTCCCGGGACACGGTGGCAGCCAACAGCGAAGTGGCCCGAATTGATGCCCTGTTCGGCCCCAGCATCAGCCTGTTTTTCGGGCTTTCCTTTGTCCTGGCCCTGATGGCCGGTGCCTGGCTGATCCAGCGGGGGGAGCTTACCGTCGGGCTGCTCACCAGCTTTACGCTCTATCTGGGACAGATGCTGGGCCCAATGCTTCAGTTTGGCTGGCAATTTAACGTGTTCCAGCGGGGCAGTGCCTCCTGGAGCCGACTGGAGAAGCTGTTTAACAAGACCCCTGAAGTGAAGGACTGCAGTAACCCCAGTCCTGTTCCTGACGACACCAGTCTTGCAATCAACATTCAGTCGTTTTCCTACGTTGATCATAAAGACCAGGAAAACAAAGAACCGGTTCTGAGAAATATCCATACCCATATTCCCGAAGGGTCTTTTATCGGTATTACCGGCCGGACGGGCAGCGGCAAGAGCAGCCTGCTCCGTCTGATTCTCCGGGAGTTTGAACTTGCAGAAGGCTCCTCCATCACCCTGGGCGGCACACCCTTACCGCAGTTAAAACTGGCCAGTCTGCGCAGCCAGCTGGCCTGGGTGCCCCAGGAACCCATGCTGTTTTCCGGAACCATTGCTGACAACATCAGCCTGGCAGCTCCCGGAACGGATCAGGCCCGAATTGAGCAGGCCGCCCGGCTCGCTGCGATTCATGAAGAGATCATGGCCTTTCAGGATGGCTACCAAACGCTGCTTGGAGAAAATGGCATCAACCTGTCCGGTGGCCAGAAGCAGCGTCTCTCCCTGGCACGGGCACTGTTGAGCGACAGTCGTATTTTACTGCTGGATGATTCGTTCAGCGCCCTGGATATGAAAACAGAGGCCCGTATTCTGAAAAACCTGATGGCGATCAGACAGGAGGGCAAAGGCCGAAAAACCATCATTCTGGTTACCCAGCGACTGCCGGAACTGATTACCGCAGATCACATTCTGGTGCTGGATAAAGGTCAGATCATTGAGCAGGGAACCCATGACCAGCTGATGGACCAGTCTGCCAATCAGGCGGGTCAGACTCACTGGTACGCCAGAATATTCCGCCAGCAGGCCAGAACCCTCTTGCAGCCCCTGGAGACCGATCACCAGACGGCCACGATCAACCAGACCGTCAAACCGGTATCCGCCTGACAGGAGTTCAGCTCGTCATAATGAAATCCATGAACAGACCCGAAGCGACCTCAGGCTATTCCGGACTGGCCAAGCTGGTTCGCTATGCCAAACCCTACCAGTGGCGGTTTGCCGCAGCCTTTACCCTGCTGCTGTTGGCCACGGCTCTGGAAATGCTGGCCCCCTGGCTGATGAAAATGATTCTTGATGATCACATTGCCCCCGGCAGCCAGGATGTTATGGCACTGGCGGTGCTTGGTTCGGCCCTGGTGGGCGTTTACCTGGGGTCTTCTGCGCTTCAGTACATTCAGAACGTGCAGTTTCAGGAGAGTGCCCTGAATGTTGTACACGACATTCGAAGCATGCTGTTCACCCACGTGCTGAAGCTGCCCATGGCCTATTTCGACAGTGAGCCCACCGGACGCCTGATCTCACGGATCACCAACGATTCCGAAGTCCTTCGGCAAATGTTCGTTGGTGTGATTCCAGCCATACTGCAGGCCTTTTTCAGAGTGGCCGGTATCTTTATTGCCATGTCGCTGCTGGATGCCCGTTTGATGCTGATGACCCTGCTGCTGATTCCCATCATGCTGATGGCGATCCGCATCTACCAGAAAATCAGCCACCCGGTCATTCATGGTGTCCGCAGCCAGCTGGCCAATATCAACACCCGCATTAACGAATCCCTGAACGGCATGCGGATTATCCAGGCCATGGCTCAGGAAGACCACCTGCAACAACAGTTTGACCAGGACAACCGGGAATGGAGCCGTCTGAAGCGAAAAAACATTGGTATCGACAGCCTTCTGCTGATGCCATTTACCCACCTGTTGAACGGCATTGCCCTGGCAGTGGTGGTGGGCTGGTTCGGCTACCGGTCAGGATTCTCAGTCATTGAGGTGGGTACCCTGTACGCGTTTATTAATTACCTGAGCCGTTTCTTTGAGCCCTTCCGCCAGATCACCATGCAGATGAGCAACCTGCAGCAATCCCTGGTGGCTTCGGAAAGGTTATTCCAGGTTCTGAATAAAACCACCGATGAAACGCTTTACCACAAGAACACTGCTGAAATGAGCCAGGGTGAGGATAAAAAAGGTATCCGAAAAGGCAAAATTACTTTTAATAACGTCTCCCTGTCTTACGACAATAAAAATCAGGCGCTGGACCAGGTCAGCTTCAGTGTTGAGCCCGGTCAGTTTGTTGCCATTGTCGGGCACAGTGGCAGCGGTAAAAGCTCGGTCATTAACCTGCTCATGCGTTTTTACCAGCATCAGCAGGGCAGTATTCTGGTAGACGACCAGCCCTTGTCCCTGCTGGATGAAGACAGCCTTCGCCAGGGCATTGGCCTGGTCTTCCAGGAACCCTACATCTTCAGTGGCACCCTGGCGGAAAATATCACTCTGAACAACCCGGCCATTACCCCGGAACAAATGACAGCGGCAGCCCGGAAAGTCCATGCGGACCCGTTTATTGAGCAACTTAGCGGCGGCTATCTCCACGAACCCGGCTCTGGAGGCAAGGCGCTGTCAACCGGTGAAAGACAGCTACTCTCCTTTGCCCGGACGGTCGCCCAGAACCCGAAAATTCTCCTACTGGATGAAGCCACCGCCAACATTGACGGGGAAACCGAGCACAACATCAAACAGGCCCTGATTACCCTGAGAGAAGACCGAACAACCATTGCGGTGGCCCATCGACTGGCCACCATTCAGGACGCTGACCAGATTCTGGTGATGGACAGAGGCCGGATTGTGCAGCGAGGCCGTCATCAGGAACTGCTTCATCAGGCCGGGCACTACCGGGATCTCTATCTCGCCCAGCAAACAGAGGCCCAACTGGGAGGGTCAGGAGAACGCCCCGCACATCCTTCCCCATCACCGGTCGAAATAGCCGTTTAGCTCTCAGGAGCCTGAAGCAGCACTTATTTCATAACTACAATCAACTAATCTGGAACTATTGTATTAACGAACACTAAAGCAGGGAACGCTTATGAAACAGTGGATGTTTTCAATTTCCATCCTGTGGGGACTGCTCATCACCAACCTCTGGGGGGCTACCCCCTGGCAGGCAGGCCAAAGCTATCCAGGCGGGTCTCAGGTTATTCTTGATGGCTCTCTGTACGAAGCCAAGTGGTGGGCAAATCCGGGCCAATCCCCGGGGGGCAGTTACCAGAATGAATGGGACTCCCCCTGGAAGAGAATAGGTTCTGCCAGCCAGGCTACTCCCTCTGCCTCTCCACCGCCAAGCCCTGCTACACCGGTCGCCACCCCTTCCAGCCCATCTCCTGCCTCTTCTGGAAGCTACCCCGCTTATGTAGAGGGCACCCCCTATCGGGGAGGCGATGTGGTCAGTCACAACGGCCAGCTCTTCCAGTGCAAAGTCGGTATAACCGAGGCATGGTGCAGAGGAGCAGCCTGGGCCTATGCACCCGGAACGGGCTCAGCATGGAGTCAGGCCTGGTCAACCTACTCAGGAGGACAAACATCTCAAGCACCTGGTTCTACGGCACAGCCTGGCACTTCTTCTCAACCGCCCTCCCAACCTGTCATAAACTCAGGGATGACCTTCACCCGAGCCCAGTTAGCCGCCAAAGAAGCAGAGCTCACCGGTTCGAGCCTACTACAGAAGGTCAAAGCTTCTATAGCCACCACCAACAACAGCGTTGTGGATAGCATCCAGCCGGGCTCTATCAGCAATCCTGAGAATGTCCGCCGGATTGAAAATATAATCAGCAGCTCTGCCTGGGATTTTCTGTTTCCCCAAAGAGCCCCTGAATACACCTACCGTCACCTGCTTCAGGCAGCCGGGAAATTCCCGGCCTTTTGTGGTACATACACCGATGGGCGAAACAGCGATCGGATATGTCGAAAAGCTCTGGCCACTATGTTTGCCCACTTCACCCAGGAAACCGGTGGCCATAACACCCATGACTCAGTTCCTGAGTGGCGGCAAGGCCTGGTTCATGTGAGGGAAATGGGGTGGACCGAAGTCATGAGGGGCGGCTACAACAGCGAATGCAACCCTTCGGTCTGGCAAGGTAAAACCTGGCCCTGTGGAACTTTCCCCGATGGTCAGTTCAAAAGCTACTTTGGCCGGGGGGCTAAACAACTCAGTTACAACTACAACTACGGCCCCTTTTCCGAAGCTATGTTTGGCACGGTCAGAACATTATTAGACAACCCTGAAAGGGTGGCAGATACCTGGCTGAACCTGGCCAGTGCCATCTTCTTTTTCATCTACCCACAACCGCCCAAACCCAGCATGCTGCATGTTATCGACGGAACATGGCAGCCCAATGGCAATGACAGCAGTAACGGCCTAGTCCCCGGCTTTGGAGTCACTACCCAGATCATCAACGGTGGCGTAGAGTGTGGTGGAAGCACCGAAATTGCCCAGTCCCGAAATCGAATTACTTACTATCGCAGCTTTGCCAATTACCTGGGTGTAGATGTACCTGTCAGCGAAACACTGGGCTGTGCCAATATGAAGCAGTTTGACAGTGGTGGCGCAGGGGCTGTGGATATCTATTGGGAAAAAGACTGGTCCTGGAGCCCATCAACTCCCGATGGTACCAGTTATGCCTGTAAGCTGGCCGCTTATCAGACCCCGTATTCTGCTTTAAAGCAGGGGGACTATGAAAAGTGTGTAAAGCACCACTTTCCCGATTTAACAATAAGCCCTTGATGGCATCTGGGGAAACAGTAAAGACAATATGCTAACTTTGAAGACTAATAAAAGCCATCAAAAAGGAACTTACAATGCAGCAATCCTTGGAAGCATATGAAAAAAAAATAACAACCTTTATTGCAAAAGGTGGCAATATTGCAGATTTGACAGATATCCCACCTTTTACTCTCGATCAAATGTACCTCAATGCCGTTAACCTCTATGAAAAAAACAAATACATGGAGGCGCTGAAGAAGTTCAAAACCCTATGCTACTTTGACCATTGGAACCCTAAATACTTTATTGGGCTCGGCTCCTGTCAAAAAATGCTCAAACTCTATGGCAATGCCATCGACAGCTTCTCTTATGCCGCCAGGCTTGACCTGTTAAACCCTCTCCCTCTTGTGTACATGGGGGATTGCTACAACCACCTGAATGAATTCGACAAAGCGCAACAGTCCTACCAGGCAGCCGTTGTTTTTTCCAAAGAGCTGGGAATTGAAAACAAAGAATTTTTCAAAGCAGAGAGTTTAATAACCCAACAAAGTAAATAAGGTAACTGATTATGACCGGAGTAGCCTCTAACCAGGGACAAATCCCTGAAAATTTGAAACAATCTCTCGGATTACCCGAAGAGATTGCCAAAGAAAAATACCAGGGCAAAATCAAAGAGGAGAAAGTTTCTCAGGGATTTGACAAACAGAACTCCATGAGTGTTACCGAAGGTGTTAACCCTGTCGCTCAAATGGTAGCGACGAGTGAAAGCAGCAAAC
Source organism: Endozoicomonas sp. Z74 (assembly GCF_057680865.1). Classification (NCBI taxonomy): domain Bacteria; kingdom Pseudomonadati; phylum Pseudomonadota; class Gammaproteobacteria; order Oceanospirillales; family Endozoicomonadaceae; genus Endozoicomonas; species Endozoicomonas sp. Z74. The sequence goes on along the minus strand of NZ_JBLYZI010000030.1, from coordinate 449 downwards.
CGGTTCTGGCCACATCACCTCAAGCAGCCCCTATAAGCAATGACCAGCTGAAATCAAATTCTCAAGCCGTACACCGCCAGATGGATACTGTTTATCTGACTAACGCAATGCAGACGACTGATACCAAGCCGGAAATGCATCAGGTAGCCGTCGCAAACATTCTGTCAGCGACGGACAATCACCCTGAAATGAAAGCCATCGTGAATGAACACATGGAGAAGGTCAGGCAGGTTCTTGATGCAGGCCAGGCGGATAAAACCAGCTCAGGAGAGGCTCAGGGCAAAAACATGATCAAGAATCAATCAGCCCAAGCACTTTCATCTGTAGTAGTTCAGACCTGATCTGACAGTCACCGATTTTTCAGAGGGTGTCTGTCAGGTCAAATTCAGGCTACAAATTTTTCCTTCCAGATCTCTTTGCCATCTATCAGAGTTTCCATTGGCGTTCTT
>NZ_JBLYZI010000029.1:0-54378 GCF_057680865.1 Endozoicomonas sp. Z74 | reverse complement strand
AAGAACGCCAATGGAAACTCTGATAGATGGCAAAGAGATCTGGAAGGAAAAATTTGTAGCCTGAATTTGACCTGACAGACACCCTCTGAAAAATCGGTGACTGTCAGATCAGGTCTGAACTACTACAATTTAAAGGAGGCGGATCAAATCTGTATTCCATACTCACTTGCCAGCTTTATAATAGCTTCCAGAGCTGATTCAAACACCTCAACATAGGTTTGAGCCACGCCTTCTGCTTTATTAGCAAACTCTTGCTTTTCATTGGCAGCATCAAATAGCCTGACCATCAATACTTTATCCATAAAGACAAGCTTGTTTAGAAAATCGTACAAATAGGGATATGCCTCCAAAAAATCATCTAAACTCATGGCCATGTCCCAACATGAAGTACTGCAGCCCATTTACTAAACAACAATAAGCTACACATGTTTAATAAAAGATCGCCAAAAATGGCGCCAGAATGCCGTTTCCTGGAGAATAGGTGGAAACAAATGCCTGTCAAGGCATGCACAGGATTACTGAAAAAAGGTGGGTGGAGCGGAATCGAACCGATGTACTCTCATGTGTTTCGTTCGGTTTGATGAATCAGCAAACCCTTTTTCACAAAACATACATTTATAAGGCCTCTCACCGGTGTGCTGCCTGATATGTATAGTCACACCCTCAGCGCGGGTGAGCGTCTTTTCACACCCTTCCCATGGGCACTCAAATTTACCATCAGCGGTTTTCTGGTATTTAACCACGGGTCTCCCCCTGTCTTTGATCGGGGTTGACGGAAATGACTCAGAAGGCCTGCCGATTGAGTTCCAAATGTCCTTATCCAAATATTCAGCAGCCTCTGCAAGCTTGAGCAGCCTCTGGGAAAAGAGTGACTCCTTAGGGGACATTGATACCGGCTCATCAGAACGGGCAGAACCCCGTGCTTTAGTACTTAAAACCAAAGGCTGGTATTCTGGTGTCTGAGTGGCACTGGCTGTCGATACGGATAGGGGCTGCATAGCTTTTTGGGATCCTCAGTCAATGACCAATAACAAGTCTGAACTGCTTAGAGCTCAGGCTTTCCCAATAGTTCCCCTGGCCGGGTCATGATTGCCCCCAGAAGACCAGACCGTGCATTCCCGGGCTCTCTAAGGTATTGTCCTGATGCAATATGCTAGGACGCTTTTACACTATTTCCTGTAAGCCTCCCTCCCCTTACAACAACATCTTTAATTTTCAGGGCAAATTTACATGAAAATCAGAAAATTGCCCTCCCTGAAGCACTTTCCCAAGATCAAATTCACCGATACCTTCAGGCACTGGCTCAGCGTTTCCCATTTCATTGGCTGGAAGCGGTCTTTGAAGATCATCTTTAAACGGACAAAGAACCAGCATTTTTCTCTTCAGTCGAACATCAGCACCATCACTTTCATGCTCTTCAAGAAAATAAACCACTCTTTTCAAAAAGAAATCAGGCTTCATAAAATAGACAGCCCCTACCTCATCCCCCAAAACATCTATTATTCTTTGACTGTTCTGTAAAGCTGACCAGTCCAGCACCAACCGGTTTCGATATTTTTTTTCGTAATTCGGGCTTCGGTAAACCTCAGGGTTAAAGGGAGTTGTCATATCCTGAAGAGCGTAGACATACTCCATAACCGCAGCAACATTATGCTCAGTCGTTGAGGAATGAATGTCACGCACCTGTTGGAATTGATATTGATGGGGCTTCAACCATTGATCAATCTTTTTATACATATTCCAATTAGTCATTATTGAAACATCCAGTGTAAAAATCACAACCTCAGTATTCTCAGCAGCAAACTCCATACTCTTTTTAAATCCTTGACTGCCTGTTCCGCCGAGATCATGAATACTTTGCCTTCCATTTTCCACTTGACTGAAGGTATTCATTGTCCTAAATTTTTGATATTTCCGATAAGATAAGTGATTTTCCCACAACTCATTCAAAGCTTCCTCATTTTTCAGGTAATAGACGCACTGATCTCTGGTATTCCATGCCTCTGATACACCAGCCAATAACAAACAGTAAACACCAACATATAATTTTACAGTAAATCCTGGTTGTTTCATCTGGAAATCACTCCCCAAAATATGGTGAGAGAGTAGACTATCCCAGAGCATTTTTCACAAATATTGCACCTGATCTTTTTTTTAGAAAGGTGATCAAGACAGAGTTAAGCTCATGCGTTATGTAACAGTCGATTGGCTGCACACTATTGTCAATTGACCCCCCTACTACACAGCCATGCCACCCAGCCGTCTCCTTTAATGGTTCCCCCGTCATCTTTTTGATAAACTGTAGTGGTTCAAACCAGGTGAAAGATCCATGCTCTACCGGAACGTCAATCTCAAGAATATTTTTATTTACTTAACCCTTCTTTTATTCAACCAACAGTCCCACTCAGAAACCGCTATTGAGAAAGACGAGACCACCCAACACAAACAGCATCATTTTTTTGCTATAAGTAAAAACGTTTGTTTATTTCCGAACACTTTAAAAATCATCACTCCAATTCAACTCTCACTGTCAGGGTATTTATTAGCCCATCGTCAACACAGAGGAATTGGGAAAGAGATAATAGTATCCGGTGTGTTTTTAATGTTATTATCGCCTGATGGTAAGGCCGCCTGGCAATGCTATAAATGCACCGTCGAGTCCCTTGCTCTTTTTTTTCTAATGTCCCATGTCCTTACTTATCTTACCCGTCACTTAAACATTCATATTGAAAACGAATAACAACAACCGGCCTTTCACAATAAAATACACCACCGGCTTTCCCCAGAAAAACTTGACTCGGCACGGTCAACTTCCCTGCTCCGTAACCAGTAATTCCTGCAGACCAGATACACTCCAAGCTGCTCAATAAGATACCAGTCGTCGTTTGTCACCAACTGGCTTACTATCCTTCCGCCAGCTTCATCCAATATATGGTCTTTTATATGATGGGCTAAAACCTTTCTGCAGGGGGCAATTAACTCCAGTTTCTGAATCAACGTCCATTGACCATCATTGATCAGTCGGCCAATAAAACTCATACCACTGCTATCCACCCATTCCACATTAGCATTGTGACCCAGCAAAAGTGACATTAGCTGGGTATTTCCCGCTTTATAAGCCTTTACCAGAGGGAGGATAGATTCATGTCTCATCATCAGGTTGGGCTTGGCACCGTGAAGCAAAAGCAGTTTTGCACAGGCCGTGTGCATTTCAGTATTATTCTCCGAACAATGCAGTAATGGAGTAGAAAAACCCCATCCCTTTGAAAAAACAGCATCCGGTAAAAAGACCTTTCTGTCCAGAAAGATCTGCAATATCTCAGGCCCTGCATCCAATACCCTTTTAATCAAACTGACATCCCTATGATCTGGAAACAGTTCTCTATCTAAATCAGGCTGAGTTAATAGTAACTGACGGACCGCTTCTGCATTCCTGGTATGAACGGAATAATGAGTCAGAGAGAAACGATTGTATTTTTTCATAGAATCAAACTGGGGATGGTGCAGCAGATAACCAAAAATATCGATTCTTTGGTGATGCAATGCCTGAAAAGCCATTGGTTTGGCTCCACCCCCTCCAAATAAAAATACTATTAACGAAAAAGACTCCATCCATTCAGGGGTAAAGTTGGGGCAGCCTCCAGATTCAATCAATGCCTTAAATGCTTTCAGCGGCATTCCCTGCTCTATCCCCAGATAAGCTGAAACTGATTTTTTCCTGATTTCCGCCTTATGGCGGTCCCGGGGGCTCATTTGTGTGGACGTTACTTCAGCCATGTCCCTGCCATCGGGCCATACCCCCATATCAGAGACAAAACGGCTATTAGCAATCTCAAGCTTTGCATCGCCTGGCATCCGTACAGATTCAATTTCATTGAAACTGATGCCTTTTTGAAACAGTAACTCATGAAGGTCCAATAGGGCGGGTCTGGAGCTGGCCCCGGGGTTCTCTCTGTAAAATTCATCAATCCGGTTCCTTACCCCCTCAGATAACTCACTGAGAGTATTGAACGAATAATTGTCTATTGAAAGACGGTGTATCTGGGGCGAGAAAGCTCCGTGATTATCCTGGAGAAGAATGGCCACATCCGTTCGCCTGAATACCTGAGGCTTCAGTATGACAGCATAATCCGGTAAATAGGTTGAATGGTCGGGGTTTACTGCAGCATAACAGCAGTCCCCTCCCCCCTCTGCCAATGCAGAATACCATTGACCGCTATTAACCCCAATCCTCAGGCGTTCAGCCATAGAACAGAGCACTTCACCGGAATGCATCAACGATAGCAGCAGGTCCAATCGCCCTCCGGCATAACCTGAATACTGCTCATCCATCATCACAAAGTTGGCTACATGGCAAAGTTTGAAAGGTAATGATTGTTCCATAAAGGTTTCAGGGGGGTAATACAGAATCAGCCGACCATTTTCCACACTATGATTATCCTCCCAGCGGGGAGTCATCCCTTCGAGCATCGTTTGCCTTTCACCGGGAAGGCGACTCACCTGATCCTGATAAAACGACTGAATCTCATGAAAACCCGGCCGGCGGATATCAATACCCAGCTGTGCCAGACAGGTCAGCAAACGTCCGGCCTGATATGCATCTCCGGTCATGGACAGCTTTAAAACATCCCTTACTCCTCCGGCTGAATACAACCGGGGTTTCCACTGAACCGTGATGCCCGTCTCTCCCTCATTGCCATAATGAACCCCAAGATCATCTGCCCTGCAGATCAGGCAGTTATCAATTTCCGGCACAGTCTTTTCAGGTAACTGCTCCGTTTCAAAGCCATAACCATAACGCTGATGTTTTTTTATCCAGAAACCACCCGCCTCTTCTTCCAGTTCATTCGTTGCCGATGAAACCCGGGGCGGGAATATTATCAGCCCCTTAAGAAAAGCATTCTCATTCCTGATGGACTGTGGCACTTTCAACCGGCAATCCGGGTTGCCCTGCTCACAAATCACCAGATCCTTATCAATATGTTCTGTTAATAAGCAAAGAGGTTCGCCGACAGTCATGCTCGCAACAGCCCCATAAAAGGCCTCAGCCTCTGATAAAAAAGCCAGCCGCGAATTCAATACGCCCGTGTTTTCCTCCACCAGCTGACCGCTTTTATGCATTCGCACTAAAGCGTGTCTTATTTCAGCACAAGCCTCTTTCTGCCTGTCAGCCTCTGACTGGATCGCCCTGGTCACCTGATCGAACTTGCATAATTTCTTTTCTGGCACCTGCAGAAAAACAAACTGGAGTATTTCATACAGCTTGTCAGACAAAGTATCAGGAACACCAAAGCGATCCGATAGCTGATTGCCCGCGTCCGGGTTCAAGGTCAATTGACAGGCAATTCTGGCAGCCCCATCCCGCCCCTGATACCCATAAAATCTCAAATCCCCTCCCTGGATACCCCTGAAACTGACTGGTACGGAATAGCCGTTCACCCCACAGGCGGCAATGGTCACCTGCTCCGCTAATGAGAGACATCCCTCCGCGCAGGATTCAGGAAATCGCCGGTTTAAATAAGCGAGCCGCAGACAAAGCGTTCTTCTCAGCCGATGACGATGAGCCATCTCATCGGGCCCAAAGCATTCCACCAGACTGGCTGTTTCCTGGATGACACTGGACTCACACAGCCAGCGTACGGAATCAATTTTATCCTGCCGGGTCAGGTCACTGAACAAAGGGTGGCTGTCGAAATCTTTCAGCTCCTCAACAGTGGCATTGAAACACGCCTGCTTCCGGTCTCCTTCCTCTGGTCCATTAAACTCACCGGCACTATGCCATTCCATGATGACCGGTTGCTGATCGGAATTCATGCCAATTGCACCCTGCTCACCAATACGATGGTGTCCTAACCAGGCACATACCACGTACAGTCGAGCCCGGAAAGCAGTGCTCAGACTCAACCCGGCAGAAGTAAAGCCAGTCCTATCACTGAACAGAAGCGCTCTTCCCCCCTGGGAGATAAGCCGAAGATCGGGCACCCTCAACCCAGAGAGACCCGCAAGCTTTGTCATCAGCACCTCGTTACGAGCCGCTGCCATATGATCACTGCAATCCCTGACCCTGTAGGACCTCCCTGAACGTTCATCGATATAAAAAAACGGAGGCTCCAACGAAATCGGCTCATGGCGCAATATGAAATAAAGGCGTTCATAGCAATCCTCGCGGACTAACAACGCTTCCGGTATCTCTCCGATGACATTGGCTATATGCTCATAGAGCGAAGGACTGTTGGCTTTTAACCAGGAGAGTTGTTTCAGAAATGGCCTGCCAGCCCGCTCAAAGCTACCTTTTATTGCCCTGGCCTCCCCCCCCATTGACGAAGAGCTCTGTCTTCTTTCCCCAGGAATTTGCTGCCCATGGTCAATAATCAGACAGTCCATATGCAAATCCGACTGCCTGGAAATCACATCTCTGACCTGGCTGGCGAGGTGATAGCACGTATCTCTGCCAAGAACCGTATACAGGTCAAGATAGCTTAGCTCGAACTCCTCCCTGACCCTCATCACTTCCAGGCAGTCCGCATCATGAAGCAGCCTGTCAAACAGCGTTTTATCGGCCCGGCGCCGGGTGTTTTTTTCAATAATGGCACCCCGGGCATAACCGGCTTGCAACATGTCATGCCCAATTGCCAGAAGATGCTGCTGACAAAGGTTACCGCTCTCAAGCTCCCATTCCGGCAGATCTTCACCCTCCCCTTCCCTGCCGGCATCATGAAGCAGCGCGGCCTTGATAAGGGCATCCAGCTGACCTGATGTAAAGGTCAGAGCGTCTTCATGGCCTTGTTGTTTCAACAGGTCCAGAAGCACCAGAGCCCACAGAACCGTTCGGTTTGAATGGCAGACACCATGATATTCCCTGGGTATACCCAGGGGACCCACCGGGAGCCCCGGAGGCGGTTTCAGCATATACCGCCTGCTCAGAGCATCACAGACCGAAACCCTGTGATAAAAGGGTTTCTGTGGTCGCTCAGCCTTCCGCCCTTGTTCGCCATCAAGGCCAATTTCAGGAACCACCTGACGTACATCCCGGAACCCCCGCTCCCCATGGTACTGGCAGGAAGAATCCTCTGATGTTTCGAGGCCCTGGGCCTGCTCAGGATGCTCAGGGACATTCAGGCCATTATCGGGTATCCCCAGCATCTTTTTCAGAGCCTCTCATGCACAAAACAATCAGCACACCGATTCCTGGTCCAAAGGGGCTTTAGACCTCCCTTAACAATCAGCTGCTCCCCTGATGGTGTGGTATCAAGTCATTTATGGAAGGGCCTTGCAGTTGGAGCAGGGATGAATTCTAGTAAATTCTAGGACAACCGACTTCAGCGATAGTTCCTGACAGGCACTGTCAACAGAAGCAGCCTTTATTGATGGGAGGCCCAGGGTGGGCCACTCTACAGTCAGCTCTCAAATATCCAAAAGGACGCTTTTCCGGTATCGGCATTTGTCGCTAAAATAGCCGCTTTTCGGTTTGCACCACCATCAGCGTCTGACGCTGACAATGACCAACACTATGCCTGACCAAGACGAAGAGAAAAGCTTTCAAGAAGCCATGAACGATGTTCAGCCCCTGAGCGGGAAAAAAAGCAGCAAGGTGCGTCACAACCAGCCACGCAACCCCAATGCCACTCTTCCTGAAAGCACCCTGAGGGCCAGACGGGAAGCCGCCCAGCGTGAAAAGCCTGGGGGAGGGGCCGCCTTATCGGAAGCCTGGGTGGAGCCCATTGATCCTGAACAGTTCATTGAGTTTTCCAGGCCCGGCCTTCAACAGACCCGGCTGCGCCAGCTCAGGCAGGGCACTCTGCCCATCCAGTACCAGGTGGATCTTCATGGATATAAGGTGGAAGAGGCCAGGGAGCTGGTGAATGAGTTCATTCAGGTTTCCAGGGATCAAAAATACACCTGTGTCCGGATCATTCACGGAAAATCCCACCGTTCAACAGAGCGCCAATCCACCCTGAAAAGCCACACCAACCATTGGCTGAAGCAAATACCGGAAGTGCTGGCCTTCTGCTCAGCTCCTCCCAGTGAGGGGGGGACCGGCTCAGTGCTGGTACTGTTAAAAAGAAAGCAGTCCTGACCACAGGCCCGCGGACAGACCGCTCTTTTGACCGATGACAGCTGACGGGGCTCTTATAAAATGATAATATCCCCTTATGACAAACGACTGATGTTGCTCAATAAAGGCTGTTAGAGATAAAGACAGCGCAACGCTTCCAATGACTCAATATAACCATACATTTTCTACAATTTTCCTCTCTTTCAGTTCTGAGCGCTACTGGCGGTCAGAGCTTTAGCGAACCTCATTCCCTTTTGCCGCCTTGCGGCTGACCTCGGCGGAATCCTGCTTTTTTTATTATTTTTTATCGATTGATGAGGTATTCCTGTGTATTACTGGATCATGCTCCTGCTGGCTATTGTCACCGAAGTAGCCAGCACGTCCTTTATGAAAATGGCATCGGACAACTCTCCGGAAACGGGTAATGCGTTGCTGACTCTGGCCATGGAATACGGCCTGATGGCCGTGCTGATTTCCATTTCTTACTTTTTCCTGTCCCAGGCCGTCCGGAAAATCCCCCTGGCCCTGGCCTATATCATGTGGGAAGGCATTGGACTGCTATTGATCAGCTTGATGTCCTGGCGGATGTTTGATGAAGCATTTTCCCCCACTAAGATGGCCGCCATTGCCGCACTGTTGACTGGCATGGTGTTGATGAACCTGGGGGAAAAACTGTCGGAGAAAAAGGAAGGGGTCAATCAGCCATCATTGGCAGGTGCTCATTAACTCCAGACTAACGATCGCCTGCCAACTTGCAATAAGGATGTAAACAATGACGGACTCTTTTCCCTATATCGCCATAGCCTGGGTGGTTGCAGCCTCCGGCTGTGACATCATTGGTAATGTGCTGACCAAGCTTTCTAACGGTTTTACCCGAAAACGCCTGGCAGTGGTGGTCATGCTGGTACAGATAACGGCCTTTGTGTTCCTCTCTTTTGCCCTGAAGAACATTGAGTTGAGCATTGCCTACGCCCTCTGGGGAGCCATTGGCATCATTGCCACTGCGTTCCTGGGTAAAATACTGTTTAATGAAAGCCTTCACCCGGTGAAAGTCCTCGGAATCGCCATTACTCTGGTATCCGTCGTCTTTCTGAAACTCTCCATTTAAAACCGCAAAGTGGCATGTCAGGGCATGCCACCCTCACCTGAACACCTGACCTTCAACCCTTGTAGGGGCTGACTTGACCGGATACCAAGTTCAGTTCCGTCTCCAGAGTCTCTTTCACTGACTCAAAATTACCGGCGGCGGGTCCGGCATACACCCGATGCAGAACTTTCTGGCCGGCACTGGTCCGGGTTTCAATGTAAGCGTCAATGCCCCGGGTTAACAGTTCCTGCCTGAGTTTTTCGGCATTATTGTATTTTTTAAAGGCCGCCACTTGCAGTTTCCATAGCTGCCGGGATTTCTCGACATTCTGGGCATTGTTACTCTTTATTGAGTCGCCAGAGCCTTCCTGAAGCGACTCTTCTTTTCCCATTTCAGCCACGGGCAAAGCTTCAGAAACACCTTCAGCGCCGGCCTCTACAGCGACTGGGGGTATATCAGCCAGCAAAACCTGTATGGGCTCATCAGACACCGGAGTTTCCAGGGGTACTTCGGTTTGGATTTCCTTTTTAATTTCGTCTTTTTCTGTCACGCTCTTTTCAACAACGCCCCCCGTGTCAGGCAAGAGCTGACTATTCTGTTCTGATACTTCTATCGCCGTTTCAGGAGCTTCTTTTTCCAGAGAGGCTTCTGTTGCGAGCCGGTCAGAGTTTTCATTATTCAGAGCAAGACTAACCCGGTCTGAAAAAGGGGACTCAATCACTTCCCTTAACTCAGTATCAACAATGTCAGCATCGGTTCTGGATTTCTGGTGATTATCAATGGGCTCCTCCCCCCCCTCAACACCTGAACCACTGGGCTCAGATTCAAAGGATATAAACATTGAGTCATCCAGGGGAAGCTGACTGGAGATTTCTGAATGAGATTCCATTTCTTCAGCCTGAAAAGTGACCTGTTCAGCGGGACCAGGATCCACGGAAATCCCGCTGATTTCAATCACAGAGTTCAAACCCGGCAAAGAAGCCAACTGAACGACGCTGGTTCTTTCAAAAAGAGCCAGAAGCATTCCCGCAGAAACCAGCTGGATCAGAAAAAGGCAGGCAGCCCCAACCAGCATATAACGGAACTTTGAAACGGAGCCAGGCCGGGGAAGCTCCCGGTGACTTCCTCCTCCCCCAACCTGATTCTCAGGGGCACTCTCATAACCGGGGGGAGGAAGCTCATCGGATTCGAAATTCGCTCCCAGTTTATCAGCCGCTACTCGATAACCAACATCCATGTTGCAGAATCTCCCTGAATTGGTTCATCCAGACAAGAGTGTTATTCCCTTCACTACTATCACATAACGGACAAATAAACTACCCCATCCACACTTTATCGAGATATCCGATGCAGCCGAATCTGGGTCAGTACCGCAGCCACAGCAAAAGCCAGAACAATCCCTGACCAGAAACCACTGACTCCCATTGGAGCCACCAGCCAGTCCGTTCTACCGAGAACGAAACCGACGGGAACCGCAATACCCCAGAGACAAAACAGCATAATCATCATAACCCTGCGGGTATCCTTGTAACCTCTCAGTGAAGAGGCAGATACCTGCTGCAAACCACTGAACACATGGTATACCACAACATAGAGAACCAGTTTTTCAGCCAGTTCAACGGCACTGACATCACTGCTGTACAATCGCACAATGACACTGGCTCCAGCCCAGATCAGAACAGCCATCAACAAACAAATCATCAGGCAGGTCATTGCTCCCACCCAGCCCCGGAACCGGGCATGTTCACGATCGCCTGCCCCCAGGGCTTGACCAATCAAAATCGTTGAAGCCCCACCAATCGCCGATGGAATAACAAAGGGCACCGTGGAAATATTAAAGGCAATCTGATGGGCGCCCACCATGGTTTCCCCGAGAGGGGTCACCATCAGGGTAATGGCGGTAAATACCAGAAACTGAACAAACAGGGTACTGCCAATGGGAAGACCAACAGCCACTAACTGCCGGATCTTGTCATAGTCGATTTTTGCCGGTTTCCTCCATGGCGTGGTCTGATGCAGAGAACGATCCAGCTTTATATACAGCGCCATCAACAACGGCGCCATCCACATGATCAGTGCAGTAGCATAACCACAACCGACCCCACCCATTTCAGGAAAGCCAAACTTGCCGTAGATCATTGCGTAGTTAAACGGAACATTAAAAGCCAGGCTAACCACCTGAATGATCATCACCGAACGGGTATATCCCTGTCCCTCCATATAACTGCGCAACACCTGGTTAATGGCCACCCCGGGCATCCCCCAGGCCACCGCGTGAAGGTAACCGGTGGCAATGGTTCTGGATTGGTCACTCATGCCGGTATATTCAAGCAGCCAGGGGCTGAAATAGAGGACAGCCAGCCCCGCTAACCCGGCAAACAACGCCAGCCTGAGCCCCTGGTGAACCAGGTCGGGAACATCCTCATGGCGATCAGCCCCGACCAATTGGGCAACAAATGCCGTTTTTCCCATCATTAACCCCACCAGAAACACATTGACAGGTATCCAGGTGGTATAAGCCACGGCAACGGCAGCCAGGTCGATGGAGCTGTATTGGCCGGCCATCACCGTGTCCACACAGCCAGCCAGCACCATCACCAGCTGGGCCCCCATCAACGGCAGGGCAAGTGAAAGCAGGGCGCGCTTTTCCCGAAAATAATCGTTTAATGTAAAAGACATACTTAAGCCTTCGGACATTTGTCCAAATTTATCACAGACCACAACAAAACACCGTCGTGGCATTTTTCAATTGTTTTTGGGTGACAGGGCTAAAGCAGCTAATAGACGGTGGGCTGGTTCCATCCGGTAACCACAAGCGCACAGACAACCGAAGCAGCCTGAAGCAGCCCTGAAAGGTTCTCTGTAATTTGAATGCTCATCATTGCATTACCGAAAAGTGTAAAACGGATAGACTCATAATAGTTGGCTTATCTTAAAACGGATTTCCGACCCGGTTTAATAAGGAAAAATACGCTAAAAATCGGTCAAATTCACAAAAAACACAGCCTTAACACCCCAGTTTCCCTCAGCAAGAAACGCTTTTCACAGGATATAACCCGTTCCCCTCCTGAATCATCCGAAAAGTGCTACGACAAACCGTTGAATGACTTTGAACGATCATTCTGATAGCATGAACGCCCGGCTCTATGGCTCCCTTGAACAGTAATTATCCCATGGACTTTCAGGCAGTCCCTTCTACCTTTGCTGCCTGAAACCGCAACCCAGACTCTCTGGGAATGATTGGAGAACCAATGTCGGAACACTCTCAGGATTATGCTCACTCCCCGGTACCTTGCCAGGCTCGCAAAGGTTTTCTTCCCATACTGGTGGTCATGGTAGGATTTACCTTCTTTTCCGCCAGCATGTGGTCTGGTGGCACCCTTGGCCAGGGATTGAACTTTTCCAGCTTTCTTTTGACCGTGATGGCCGGCAATCTGCTTCTGGGAGCCTACACATCCGGGCTCGCCTATATAGGCAGCAAAACCGGCCTTTCCACTCATCTGTTGTCCCAGTTTACTTTTGGACAGACTGGCGGAAAGCTGACCTCACTGATTCTTGCCTTTACCCAGGTGGGCTGGTTTGGAGTGGGCGTCGCCATGTTTGCCCTGCCCGTAAACAAGGCCACCGGCATCAGTATCAATACTCTGATACTGGTTTCCGGCTTTCTGATGACTGCCACCGCTTTCTTTGGTTTTAAGGCACTGACCATCCTCAGTTTTGTGGCTGTGCCGGCCATTGCATTGCTCGGAGGATTCTCCGTCAGGGAAGCTGTGATCAGTGCTGGCGGGCTTGAAGGGCTGTTTGCCATAGAGCCGTCTTCAACCATGGGCTTTGCCGCCGCCATCAGCATCTGCATAGGGTCGTTTATCAGCGGGGGTACACTGACTGCCGACTTCACCCGCTTTGCCCGCACGCCACGCATTGCCGTCAGCGCCACTCTGATTGCTTTTTTCCTTGGCAACAGCCTGATGTTTACCTTTGGTGCGGTGGGCTCCATGGTCACCGGCCAGGCTGATATTGCCGAGGTCATGTTTCTTCAGGGACTGATTCTCCCAGCGGTGCTGACTCTTGGACTGAACATATGGACCACCAATGACAATGCTCTCTACGTCTCCGGTCTTGGCTTTGCCAGCATCACCGGCAAGAACAAGAATTTGATTGTTATGATCAACGGTGCACTGGGCACCCTCTTCGCCCTGTGGTTGTATAACAACTTCGTTGGCTGGCTTGGCCTGCTCAGCTCAGCACTTCCCCCGGTTGGCGCAGTCCTGCTGGTGGATTATTTCCTGATTCGTAAAGGTCAGTACCCTCAATTCAATCCTTCCAGACTCCCCGCCATCAACCCGGCGGCCATGATCGCCTGGGCTGCCGGCATAACTGCCGCACTGACCCTGCCTGGCATCGCCCCGGTAAATGGGGTTGTGGTGGCCGCTGGCAGCCATCTGCTATTGAGTAAACTGGCTTTTTTTCAGGCAATACTGCCACAAGCTGAAGAGACTGCATCGTGAGAATTGAAAATGTTCGCCTGCATCAACAGCAGGGATTGTTCGATATTGAAATCAGGAACGGTGTGTTCAGTGCGATCAGCCCGGCAGGCTCTCAGCAGTCGGCAAACCTTCTTGATGAGCTGGAAGTTCTCGACGCAAAGGAACAACTGGCGTTGCCTCCCTTTATCGATCCCCATGTTCATCTTGATACCGTTCTGACAGCAGGCCAGCCCGTCTGGAATCGCAGTGGTACCCTGTTCGAGGGAATACAGAACTGGTCGGACCGCAAGCAAAGCCTGACCCGCCAGGACGTTCTACACAGGGCAGAAAAAGCACTGCACTGGTATATTGCTCAGGGTGTGCAGCATGTCCGAAGTCATGTGGACACCACGGATCCCTCCCTGACGGCCCTGCATGCACTGTTGGAGCTCCGTGAAAAAATGGCAGGCCTGATTGATATCCAGCTGGTTGCCTTTCCCCAGGAGGGCATTCCGTCCTTCCCGAAAGGGGCTGAGCTACTGGAAGAAGCCCTGAAGCTGGGTGCCGAAGCCGTTGGGGGCATCCCGCACTTTGAATATACCCGGGAATATGGCCTTCAATCGTTAACCTCCGTGTTTGAACTGGCTGAAAAATACGATCGTCTGATCGACATACACTGTGACGAAATTGATGACGAACAGTCCCGCTTTGTGGAAACCGTGGCCACCCTGGCACTGGAGCGCTCCATGGGCAACCGGGTCACTGCCAGTCACACCACCGCCATGCATTCCTATAACAGTGCCTATGTCTTCAAACTGATGCGGTTACTCAAGCACTCCGGCATTCACTTTATTGCCAATCCGGTCACCAACCTGAACCTCCAGGGGCGGATGGAGTCCTATCCGAAAAGGCGCGGTATTACCCGGATTCCAGAGTTGCTGGAGGCAGGAGTCAATGCCTGCTTCGGACAGGATGACATTGTCGACCAGTGGTTTCCCATGCAGGGCGGAAACATGCTTCTGGTGTTGTTTACGGGCCTGGTGGGCTGTCAGATGACCGGTTATGACCAGATCAACCAGGGCATCGACCTGATCACCCATAACAGCGCCAAGTGTCTCAATATTTCAGATCAATACGGCATAGAGGTGGGAAAACCGGCCAACCTGATACTGCTGGATTCTGAAACCGTGTTTGATGCGGTTCGCCGTCAGTCTGTGGTTACTCACTCAATCCGCCGTGGAAAGCTTATTGCCAGCACGGTGCCGGCGAAATCAACCATCATTCAGGGTGGACAGGCAAAAACCGTTGACCTTAGCTACACCTTCAATTAACTCTCTCAGGGCATGGACAATTCATCCGTGCCTTCATTTTTTCCCCTATAGCCTGCTATGATCGTTCCCTGTTCTGAGACTATAAAAACAACAACAAGTGACTCCTGTTATGTGGAAAAAACTGCTTATTGCTTTCGCCATTCTCCTTGGCTCGCTGTATATCATCCCCCCGGTGAATACTGTCTCTACCCCCTCCTTTTATGAGAGCTCTCCAACCTTCCGGGTCATTGCCCACGGCTCCGGCCAGGGCCTGAAACCAAATAACACCCGGGAAGCTGCAGAGCTTTCTCACTCACTGGGCGCCATCATTGAGCTGGACCTTCATGCCAGCAAAGATGGACAGCTGATTGTTCGCCACGATGATACCGTCAATGCGACCACCAACGGTTCAGGCATGATCCGGGAGAAAACACTGGTGGAATTGAAGACGCTGGATGCAGGCTTCAAACACGATCCTGAAGCGCAAGGCACATTCCGCTTTCGTGGGCAGGGCATTACCATCCCCACATTAAGCGAGCTTATAGAGGGGACCTCTGGTGCCCATTACCTGATGGAGATCAAACAGGCCAGTCCCAGTATTGCAGAGCAACTTTGCAAAACCCTGCGTCAGCACAAGATTGAACAGAAAACCATTGTCGCCTCTTTCAAGGACGAAACTCTGAAAGAATTCCGCTCCCTTTGTCCAGAGGTGGCGACGTCCATGTCAGCCCGTGAAATCAAACACTTTGTGATTCTTGAGAAACTCGGGCTCTCCCATCTGCTACCGGTCAAGGGCTACGCCATGCAGGTTCCCATGGAGGATTCCGGCATCCAGGTCGTCACCCCCTCCTTGCTGAAGGCCGCCAGGAGAAGAGGAATCCGGGTCGATGTCTGGACCATAAATGACACCGAAGTTATGAGCCAGTTAATAGAGATGGGCGTAGAAGGGATTATTACCGATTATCCTGACCGCCTGAACGCCCTGTTACCTGAGTCCTGACCACACCAAAAGTTTGACCCTCTCTCCCTTTGAGGCTGTCGCAAAAGGGCTGCACTTGACAATACGGCGTTAAAAAATGGCTCAAAATGCTCATTTACTACCTGTAAACTGCGCTTTTTCGCCATTTTTTGCCTTGTCTTGCCTGCGTTCGCTGCCTTTTGTGACAACCTCCTTTGGGAGAGGGCCGGGGTGAGGGAAAATGGGCAGAGACCTCAAGATCAACGACCAGGGCTTCGGTATAACCTGTCTTACTCCAGACCAAGGTGCCCGACCATCATATGAAACAGGTCGGGCTGGCTGACCAGGGCAGATATACGACTCTCCCCTTTTTCCGCCACCAGCGGCCGGTTGGCAAACAGCGGCACATTCACTCCGGTATGCTCTTCCCTGGGGAAACGGTTGGTGGCGTAATTTACCGCCATAATACCACCCTCCGGAGTTTTCACCCGAGCCAGGTGTCCCGGGGTAAAAACCGGTACCCGAAAGTCAGCGAACAAACTTTCATCCGGCACGATCTGTGCCGCCTGACCATGATCCGCAGTGACCAGCACCAGTGTCTCCGGATGGGACTTCGCAAAAGCAAGCACCCGCTCCACCGTATCCAGCAGCTGCTTCATTTCTCCCAATTGCCCACAGGGACGGCGCTTGTGTGACTCTTTATCAATGGAGGCAGATTCCACCATCAGAAAAAAGCCACGGGGGTTATTGCTGGACAGACGCTCCAAGGCAAGCCCGGTCATCTCACTGAGCGTCGGGGCATGACTGGCATCCGGGTTTGCCACACAAGCCAGAGGCTCCGGCAATTCAACACTGCCCAGGTATTTATGAAGGTGGTTCAACAGGCTGGGATCTGGCAACTCCGCTTCCCGGTCACCTTCCGCGATCATTTGCACCGGCAAGTGATCCTCAGCGAAAAGACCGAACAGGGGCTTATCCAGACTTTGGTCTTCCAGAGCATTGAATTCCGTATGCACTTGAAAACCATGGGCTTCAGCCTGCTCCAGAACCGTGCGACGATCGCCCTCTGCTGTTATTAAAAAATGGCTTTTCCCTCCCCCCATCAGTACATCAAGAGGGGATACCGCCAGTTGCTCAGCAATAGACCCCTTCCCCCCTTTGGCCCGGGTGTCCTGGGAGCAGTCCACCGGCACCCGGTTGTAATAGAGAGCATCTGCCATCATTTCAGGGTTTTCACAGTTTCGATGGCTGATGTGGGCCACAAAAGAGGCCGGTGATGCATCAGTAACACTGGCCGTTGTGACAATACCCGTCTTAAAGCCTCTTCCAGAGGCTAGCTCTACCAGCGTGGTCAAATCACGGTCTGTGTGTGCCGAGGTCGCTATGCGACCACGACTGGTTATTTCACCCGTCGCCATGGCCGTTGCACTGTTGGCAGAATCCGCAACATAAATGGTCTTATCAGGCTGGTGCTCAGACACACTGAGAACCTGGACGGCACTGCGCACCGGCATATGATCAAGAACAACCCGTCCCCGCGCTCCGGCAAAATAGTTACGGGCCATGGTGATCTGATGATCATCCATGCCGTCTCCGATCACGAGAACCACATTCCGCGGGGGCTCAATCTTTTTTGCAAAAGCCGGATTTGAGAAGGCAGAAAAAACCGTTGTCAGTATCAAAGCAATAAGGGTGAACAGGGAGGCCGAGACCGCAGAAACACGCAATAGAGAGAACTGCATAAATACACCTTTTTTTTCTTGTTATAGTGCGTTCGTTTTGTCCCATAAGGAGCCAGGCCTCCGGAAGGAGGCCTGCAGCCTGTCGAAAAGATTAAAACAACCGGTTCAGGCCATCCAGGGCAGCAACCCGGTAAGCCTCCGCCATGGTCGGATAGTTGAAGGTGGTGTTCAGGAAGTAGCGCAGGGTATTTGCTTCCCCCTTTTGCCGCATGACCGCCTGACCAATGTGGACAATCTCTGAAGCCTGGTCACCAAAACAGTGAATGCCCAGCACCTCAAGGGTGTCACGGTGAAACAGGATCTTGAGCATACCGACGACTTCACCGGTGATCTGGGCGCGGGCCAGCCGGGAGAAAAACGCCTTGCCCACTTCATAGGGAACGGCCTCAGCGGTCAACTCTTCTTCGGTTCGTCCCAGGGAACTGATCTCGGGAATGGTATAGATTCCGGTGGGTACTTCGTTGACATAATGCCAGTCAGGATGGTTGCTGAGGTGAGCGGCTGCAGAACGCCCCTGGTCATAGGCGGCACTGGCCAGACTGGGCCAGCCAACCACATCTCCAGCGGCGTATATGTGGGGAATACTGGTCTGGTAACTTTCATTCACTTCCAGCTGGCCACGGTTATTGGCCTTAAGACCAATGGACTCCAGCCCCATGGCCTGGGTGTTTCCGGTCCGGCCGTTGGCCCACAGCAACAAGTCAGCCTTAAGCTTTTTACCGGACTTAAGGTGCAGAACCACTCCATCATCCAGGGTTTCCACTTTCTGGAACTCTTCATTATGACGGATGATGACATTCATCTTACGCAGCTGATAACCCAGGGCATCGGAGATTTCCTTGTCCAGAAACGACAACAGCCGCTCACGGGTATCTACCAGATCCACCAGCACGCCCAGGCCTGAGAAGATGGAGGCGTATTCGGAACCTATGACACCGGCTCCATAGATGATCATTCGACGGGGCGTGGAAGCGAGTTCAAGGATGCTATCGCTGTCAAACACCCTCGGGTGTTGAAAGTCCACATCCGGGGGATGATAGGGGCGTGAACCTGTGGCAATCAGAAAACTGTCACCGTAAAGCCGTTCCGTATTACCACTGGATTCCACCACCTCCAGGGTGTGCTCATCCACAAAAGCCCCCCGCCCAAAGTACAGGTCAATCCGGTTCCGGGCATAATACATGGTCCGGGACTGAACCTGCTTCTGGATCACCGACTCAGCCCGCTTCAGTACTTTGGGAAAACTGAACCAGCGGGGCTCACCGATTTCCCGGAACATGGGGTTGGTATTGAAGTCCATGATCTGCTTGACGGAATGACGGAGAGCCTTGGAAGGGATAGTGCCCAGATGCGTGCAACTGCCCCCGACAAAGTTGAACTGCTCCACCACGGCCACTTTTTTTCCCAGCTTGACGGCATTCATGGCCGCCCCCTCACCCGCGGGACCCGACCCAAGGATGACGAGGTCGTATTTATTGAGACCCATCGATTAAGGAACCCCCGGTATAATGGTTATGGTTATTAAAAATAGAGTGCCCGCTTTTTATCGCGGGAGCTTTTCATAACATCAAGAACGCTTCCCTGAAACCCCGCTGCCCCCTCAGCGCTTTTAAAACCTATGCCTGTTTATGACCTGCCGCTGCAGCATCATAAAACAGGTCATCCGGCATTTCAGAGAGAGGGTCGGTTTTATCGCCGCCGCCACAAATCACACAGCCATCTTTCAACCCCAGGTTGCTCAGGCCACCACAGGACCCCTTGATCGGCTTGTTGGCAAAGATAACCCCCACAGCCATGGCGGCGATCAGCAACAGAAACGCACCAAATGTAATCAGCATGATGGTCATGACCGACCTCCTTAAACTCACTTTTCATCTTACTGGCCGCCCGGTGCCGTTTCAGATACTCCGGAACTGGCGGCGCAGTTTACACAAAACCAGACTCAGCAATTTGACCGCAATTATTTAACCAGATAGGGCTTGAAAGCCTCACTGGTCACCGTGGCAAAACCGCTCTCTGTATAATAGGCAAAGCGGGCAGCAATACCCAGGCGGTTGGCCAGTTCCAGGCCTTTTTCATCACCCAGTACCATCAACATCGTGGCCAGGGCATCAGAACGGGCAGAGGTATCCGCAATCACCGCCACTTCCGCCACCCGCTTGGCTTCAGGCCAACCCGTAGCAGGATTGATGGTATGGGAGTAGCGCTTGCCATCAATCTCAAAGAAATTCAGATAATCACCTGAGGTTGCCAGGGCTTTGTCTCCCGGTTCCACCAGAGCCGACACACCATTCTGCCCCATTTCCGGGCCTATGACCGCCAGTCGCCACGGCTGCTGGTTCGGCTTGACGCCCATGACCAGCACTTCTCCGCCCACCTCGACCATATAATCATTAATTCCCTGCTCCCTCAAGGCAGCCGCCGCCTGATCCACGCCGTAGCCTTTGGCAATGGAACTCAGATCCACAAACAGCGGTTTGAATCGTGTCAGGGTGGACTTCACCGGATCCGCTTTCAGGCTCTGATAACCCACTTTTGCCAGGGCCTCT
Source organism: Endozoicomonas sp. Z74 (assembly GCF_057680865.1). Lineage (NCBI taxonomy): Bacteria > Pseudomonadati > Pseudomonadota > Gammaproteobacteria > Oceanospirillales > Endozoicomonadaceae > Endozoicomonas > Endozoicomonas sp. Z74. The sequence continues at coordinate 34,210 of NZ_JBLYZI010000029.1, read as the reverse complement.
GTGATAGCCTCTTCCGACGGCAACTGTCCCGGATAATGATTCACCATCCACTGGACAAACTCAGGGGCATTGGCCAGGGCACTGGCTTCAGAATCAGGGACTTCCTTACCCGGCTTGTCCCAGTGGGTAGGGCCAAAGCCCCAGAGGTTAACCAGCGGCCCCACGGTGATATCATAAGCACCGTCCGACATCCGGGAGATCTCTTCCGCCTCCATCACCAGCTGGACGATATCCGGGGAAACATTAAAAGGCTTGCCCACGGGAGCCCGGTTAAACTGCATCAGCTCTGAGTCCGCTTTATAAGTGGACATGCGCCGGTCCACATCGGCCAGAGCCTCATGCACCCGGGCCGACACTTTCTTCACCGGATGGTTAAACAACGTCGCCACATAACTGACATGGTAAGAAGTCCCCATGATCTGTCCCTGGAAACTGTACAGCCTTGGGCGGGTACTTAAAATATAAAACGCCACCAGCAGCAGAATACCGCCCAGCAGCAATGATCGTTTGTAGGACCGCGAAAGCAAAGACAACTCCTTGGGGCAACCGTCCAGGGCTCACTGACAACAACTGGAATAATGGTTGTCCAGGCCATAGCCCGGACAGACTGGCCAGAACACATCGTGTGGACAACCCGGCACAGCTCAAAGCAAGGCTGCTGGATAAAACGCCGTTTATAGCACCAGCTGCCATTTCGAAGGGGGAGTTTAACACCGGTATAAGGCATTATCATCAGGGATTAGACCCACGGTGACACACCCTGTTTCAACAGGCTGCAGGACTGGAGTGATACAGGCGGCCATACTCACCAGCAGAGCATACATGGGGCCGGTTCAGGGCTTCACGGGCTCTGAAACAACGCCAGGAAAAAGACTTTAAAAAAAAAGCAGACACTTTCTCCACGACTCAGGCCTTCCCCTGCTTCTACTGAAATACCTTCTATAGTGGTCATACATTGCATCCCACACAGAGGCTTAGTATGCGCCACAACCCTTACGCCTTTCCCCATAAAGGGCTTCGCCACGCCATGACTGGTTTACTGACCAGCCTTGATTGTACAGACCCTGACAACGAGGACAGCATCCATGCCATAAAAACACAATGGGATGAGTTCAGGTTTCTTTTCTTTAACCACTCCGAATCAGAAGATAATGTACTTCTACCGGCCATCATAGATAAATCAGGCCAGGCCTTTAATCAGCAGGAGGATATAGAGGAGCACCACAGGCTGGAACAGCAGGTGAAACAACTTGATCAGCAATTCCAGGCATTATTGGACACAGTTACTGCAGAACAGTATGAGCAGGTTCGAACCGAAGCTAACCAGGTGATCCCCCAGCTTTTGCTGCACATGCAAAGTGAAGAATCCCGGCTGCTTCCGGTTTTATGGGAGCATTTCAGTGATGATGAAATCAGTGCCCTGCACACCAGGGTGATGGACAGCTTTACTCCCGGGCAAACGCTGCTGTGGTTTAAATACATTGTCCCCTCACTGTCTCCCAACGAAAGGACCGTCTTAATTCAGCTATTAAAGCAAGGGTCACCCGGGCCTTTCTTCGAACAGCTGATCCAAGTCGCGCAAGGTGTCCTGGACGAAGACGAATACAACCGAATCGCGGCCTTGTAACCCTGTTTTTTCTTGGTTCCGCTTATGAAAAGCACCCCCCGTTTCACGCCGTCACCCACAGTATCACTGCATCAGCCTCACTGGTGGAGACCAGGGCATGCCCCATCTCGGCATCGTAGTAAGCGCTGTCCCCTTCAAACAGCTCAACAGGCTGATAATACTCGGTGTAAAGCAGCAAACTGCCACTGAGCACCAGCAAGAACTCATCGCCATCATGACGGACCCACTCCTGGTACTCATCAAACGTACGGGCTCGCACCGTTGTACGATAAGGGATCATTTTCTTGCCGGACAACTCTGTCGCCAGCAATTCATGCTCATAAGTGGTGGTGGGGTGAAGCTTGCCTTCTCCTTTGCGGGTAATATCCCGGCGGCCACCGGCACGGATCTGTTTAGTGGGCTGGGCGAACAGTTGGGGAATATCGATACCCAGGCCATTCACCAGCTTGCTCACTGCAGCAAAGGTGGGGGAAATCTGTTCATTCTCAATTTTGGACAGCGTGGAACGAGCCAGGCCGGTTTTCTTGCTGGCCTCATCGAGGGTCAGCTTCTGGCTGAGCCGGATCGCCCTGACCCGCTTGCCCAGCTGTAACGGCTCAACCGATGCCTCAGGCTGGCTGGCCGCAGGCTGGTCCGTACCAACACGACGGGTGATGACCACTGAGGGTTTGCTCTGCCTCTTCTGGTGTTTGAGAAATTCAGTCTGTTCCGACATAAGGCTCCCGGCACTCCCTTAATCGAGCACTTCCAGAAATCCTGCCTGATGATCCAGTCTTCACATTCAGTCACAGGGAAAGTGATTCATCATACACAGGTTTCACTGGAAAGTACGCGGATAGGAAACCTGTTTTCCTACAGGAAAGAATATTACTGCTACACCTATACGGGAATCCGGCAAATAAAACCCTGGCCTGAATCACTTTACCGGACAGGGGCAGCAAAAAAGACCTCTTTGAACAGCAGGGGATTTATCCGGCTCATCATCATCCCGCTGATGGTGCGGCTCCCTTTTTCCTTCCACTTGACAACTATTGGCTGTAGCCTCCTCTTTTACAGCATTCTTTTTTAACAATCGGCTAAATGCCATTTGCAAATCAGGACTCATGCTAAGCGCCACTTCACCTCCCTCCATGTCCTCCAGGGTTATAGTGCTCTGTGATGGCAAACGGCGACAACAGAAAATAGCTGCAACCTGCCCTCCAAGCTGCCTAAAAAAACCGGGCTCGACAGCCGCCGCATTTCCCGCACCTGCACCTCCCCGCCGCACCATATAAACAAGAACCCCCTGACCATCACAGCCAATCATTGAACGGTTGTAGCCTGCCATCCAGAAAGGAAAATGCCCTTCTGGATTATAAAGGCTCCCATCTAGCTCCCCTGCTGCACCCGAAGTATGGATTTCCCTGGAGGTGAATAGCGGTAACGGGTCATAGCCCCCCTCCATTACCGAGTGCAGAAACTTTACCCCCTGCAGCAGAACTTTTCTGGGCCAGAACTGTTTATCCATGCATGGCATCCGCTCAAATTGCTGATAGCCGTTCAACCCCTGTAAATCAGACACACCGGTTTTGCTACCCGTTGAAGCACCCTCCTTAGGCTCCACAAACCAGAGTATCAGGAAGCCCGAGTGGAAGGCATACAGGTTGAAGGTCTGAGCTCTATACTCAATCCCCTCCACATCACCCAGAGCCCCCTCTATAAAGGAACAAAGGCCGAGGAGCCCTGGCAGCAGAATACAGCGGTACAAAAAACGGGTCATCACTGGCCATCTCTAACAGCACGAAAGCACAAATCAGTCTAGTCCCTTCAGAAATTGGTCAGCCAATCAACCAAAGTTTCCTATTGGAAATTTTTCTATTGATGTGAAAGAAAGGTATTGATAGGCTTCTTCTTATACAAAAACGGCCATAAAAAAAGCAACACTCTACAGGAGCAGTTCACTGGCCTGACCGGTCGTTGATGTTGATAAAGCACACCTGGCAGTCTCAATGCGGCTAGCAGCTGACGGAGCCATCGCTATGGGCTTGAGTATTCTTGATCTTTTCAAAATCGGCGTAGGACCTTCTTCCTCCCACACCGTTGGCCCCATGGTGGCCGCCAACCGGTTTATTGCCGAGCTGGAGCAAAGGCACCAGCTGCCCCAGACGGCGGAGGTGCGTATTGAGCTCTACGGATCCCTGGCCATGACCGGAGAAGGACATGCCACAGATACCGCAGTGATGCTCGGACTGATGGGGGAACGACCGGATCAGCTTGACCCGGATCTGGCACCGGAACTGATCAACCATGTACGGACAACCGGCCAACTGTACCTGGCAAAACGGCACAGGATCCCTTTTCACGAACCCCGTCACCTGCTTTTTCTCCATGGCCAGTCCCTGCCCAAACACCCCAACGGTATGACACTGAGGGCGCTGGACAAAACCGGGCTGGAACTTTTTCACAACAGCTATTACTCCGTTGGCGGCGGCTTTGTCCTTTCCGAAGAAGAAACAGAACAGACCACTGAACCGTCCGCCACTTCTCCACAGATCCCCCACCCTTTCAATAACGCCCTGGATCTTCTTAAGATTGGAAATAAAACCGGTCTGAGCATTGCCGAAATCGTTCTGGAAAATGAACAGCACCTGGGCCGTACCCGAACCATCAGAAAAGACCTTCTGACCCTCTGGCAGGTTATGGAGCAGTGCATAGACCGGGGCTGTCAGCAAACCGGTACCTTACCCGGAGGATTGAACGTCCAGCGTCGTGCCCACCAGCTGCACCAGGAACTTCTCAACCAACCCGAAGACCAGAAAGATCACCTTGAGGTGATGGACTGGGTCAATCTGTTCGCCATCGCCGTCAATGAAGAAAATGCCGTGGGGGGCCGTGTGGTTACGGCGCCCACCAATGGGGCGGCGGGCGTGATTCCAGCGGTACTGGCTTACTACGTCCGATTTGTACCCGGAAGCAACGAAGAGGGTATTTGCACCTTCCTGGCCACCGCGGCGGCTATTGGCATGCTGTACAAAAAGAACGCCTCTATCTCGGCGGCGGAAGTGGGCTGCCAGGGCGAAATCGGAGTGGCCTGCTCCATGGCAGCCGGGGCTCTGTGTGCGGTTCAGGGTGGCAATAATGAGCAGATTGAAAATGCCGCTGAAATCGGCATGGAACACAACCTGGGCCTGACCTGTGACCCCATCGCAGGCCTGGTGCAGGTGCCCTGTATCGAAAGAAATACCATGGGGGCGATCAAAGCCATCAATGCCGCCCGTCTGGCGTTAAAAGGAGATGGTCAGCACCGGGTCTCCCTGGATGATGTGATAGAAACCATGCGCCAGACCGGCCTGGATATGCAGGATAAATACAAGGAAACCGCAACCGGTGGGTTAGCGGTGAACGTGGTGATGTGCTGATTGCTTCCCGGCAGGGTGCATCCCTTCTTTTTTTAGACCCAACAATAGAACAGGTATGTTGGTAATGGAAAACACTGATCAATACAGATTTACACCTTCTCACGAATGGTTAATCAACCATGGTGATGGTACTGCCACCGTAGGTATTACAGACCACGCCCAGGAGCAGCTGGGCGATGTTGTGTTTGTGGAACTGCCGGAGGTTGACAGAGACTTCAAAGCCGGTGATGAGTTTTCCCTGGTGGAATCCGTCAAGGCCGCTTCCGATATTTATGCACCGGTCGGTGGTCGTGTACTCGCCATCAATGAAGCATTGAACGATGCCCCGGAAACCATCAACGAATCCCCTTTAACCGAAGGCTGGATTGCCCGGATCCAACTGGATAATCCTCAGGAACTGAACTCCCTGCTGAGTACTGAACAGTACCAGGCATCACTGGCAGAAACCGCTTAAAAGACCGACAGTGGTTCGGGCTTTGATCATTGCCCATGGCCACTGGATAAAAGCCACTTTCTTCTCCCCGGACAGTGGCATGCAAGTGTGAAACAGAACGAATACAGGAAAAAAACATGGCCGTTGAGTCACCCGTGAGTACCCGCCAGCCCCCCCTGGCAGAGCTGGAGAATAAGGACGCCTTTACCCATCGCCACATAGGCCCTGATCAGGCACAGCAGCAGGCAATGCTCAATGAGCTGGGGCTGGATTCCCTGGAGGACATGATCCAGGAAACCGTACCCGGCAGCATTCGCCTGAACCGCGAACTTGAGCTGAAACCGGGCCAGAGTGAAACACAGGCGTTGGACTATCTGCGCTCTCTGGCCCGACAGAACACCGTAAACAAATCCTACATTGGTATGGGTTACCACAATACCGAAGTGCCCGCAGTCATCCTGCGCAATGTTCTGGAAAACCCCGGCTGGTATACCGCCTACACCCCCTACCAGCCGGAAATTTCCCAGGGTCGCCTGGAAATGCTGTTGAACTACCAGCAGATGGTGATGGATCTGACCGGCATGGAAATCGCCAACGCCTCCCTGCTGGATGAAGCTACAGCAGCAGCAGAGGCAATGGCGCTTTGCCGCCGTTCCAACCGCAGCAAAAGCAACGTTTTCTTTGTAGCGGATGATGTTCACCCCCAGACCATTGATGTAATCAAGACCCGCGCGGCCCATATGGACATTGAAGTGGTAGTGGGTAACCCTCACACCGGGCTTGGTCAGCATGAAGTCTTTGGGGTCCAGCTCCAGTACCCCGGAACCTATGGCAACATTACCGATATTGGCTCCGTGATCCAGGCGGCCAGGGGACAAAAAGCCATGGTCTCCGTAGCCACCGATCTACTGGCCCTCGTGCTCTTGAAGTCACCCGGTGAACTGGGGGCGGATATTGTCCTTGGCAACAGCCAGCGGTTTGGTGTTCCCATGGGCTTTGGCGGCCCCCATGCCGCTTTCTTTGCCACCACGGAAAAACTGAAGCGCTCGGTTCCCGGACGGATCATTGGTGTGTCGGTGGACAGCCGGGGAAAACCTGCCCTGCGAATGGCCATGCAAACCCGGGAACAACACATACGACGGGAGAAGGCCACCTCCAATATCTGTACCGCCCAGGCTCTGCTGGCCAACATGGCGGCCAGCTTTGCGGTGTATCATGGCCCTCAGGGTCTGAAAACCATTGCCGAGCGGGTGCATCGATTGACCCGTATTCTGCACCACGGCCTGACGGAGATGGGCTTCCAGTGCAATGACCGCTTTTTCGACACCCTCACCTTCAAGGTCGGCAGCCAACAGCAAACCATTTACCAGCGGGCCCTGAAACTGGGCTGCAACCTCCGCCGGATCGGAATTGACCGTCTGGGGGTCAGCCTGGATGAAACCACCCGTCAGGAAGATATTGTTGAACTGTTCAATATCTTTATGGGCGAGGGCAAAGAGCTGAATGTTGACTCCATTGACCGACAGATCTGTGCTGACAACAGCCAGAATTGTCACTCCCGCCAGGTCGTCGGGCTGTCAGATGACCAGCGTCGTACGGATGAGATTCTGGGCCACCCGGTATTCAACAGCCACCATTCCGAAACCGCCCTGCTCCGTTATCTGAAGCAGCTGGAAAACAAAGACTACTCCCTGGTGCATGGCATGATTCCTCTGGGCTCCTGCACCATGAAGTTGAATGCCACCTCGGAAATGCTGCCGGTTTCCTGGCCGGAATTTGCCAATATCCACCCCTTTGTGCCCCGGGACCAGGTTCCAGGGTATACCACCATGATTCAGGAACTTGAAAAAGCCCTGGAGGAAATCACCGGCTACGATGCCATTTCCATGCAGCCGAATTCAGGGGCCCAGGGCGAGTATGCCGGTCTGCTGGCCATTCGCAATTATCAGGAGGCCAACGGTCAGGCCCATCGCAATATCTGCCTGATTCCCTCTTCGGCCCATGGCACCAACCCGGCCTCCGCCGCCATGCTGGGGATGAAAATTGTTATTGTGGAGTGCGACGCCAACGGTAATGTGGATGTGGAAGACCTCAAAGCCAAGGCTGCGCAACACAGTGAACACCTGTCGGCATTGATGGTGACTTATCCATCCACCCACGGCGTTTATGAAGAAGAGATCCGCACCCTCTGCCAGATCGTACACGACCATGGTGGTCAGGTGTATATGGACGGCGCCAATATGAATGCCCAGGTGGGTGTAGCCCGTCCCGGTGACATCGGCTCCGATGTCTCTCACCTGAACCTTCACAAGACCTTTGCCATCCCCCATGGTGGCGGTGGGCCGGGCATGGGCCCTATCGGAGTGAAAAGCCATCTGGCGCCCTACCTGCCCAATCATTGCGTCAGCCCCATCGAAGGCGGCCATGAAGGTGTCGGCGCCGTGTCTGCCGCCCCCTTTGGCAGCTCCTCCATCCTGCCCATCAGCTGGATGTACATTGTTATGCTGGGCGCAAAAGGATTAAGACAATCCACTGAAGTGGCCATCCTCAGCGCCAACTATATGGCTGAAAAACTCGCCGGACACTACCCGGTGCTTTATCGGGGGCGCAACAACCGGGTCGCCCATGAGTGCATTATCGACATCCGTCCCCTCAAAGAGTCCACCGGCATCTCCGAAGAGGACATTGCCAAACGACTGATGGATTACGGCTTCCATGCCCCTACCATGTCATTCCCGGTGGCCGGTACTCTGATGATTGAACCCACCGAGTCCGAGTCCAAAGAAGAGATCGACCGGTTTATTGAGGCGATGATCGCCATCCGGGGTGAAATTGACAAAGTAGCCAGTGGTGAATGGCCCCAGGACAACAATCCGCTCTGTCAGGCTCCCCACACCATGACAGACCTGGCCGACAGTGACTGGAACCGTCCCTACAGCCGGGAACTGGCGGCCTTCCCTTCTGCCACCAGCCGTCTTGCCAAGTACTGGCCCGCCAGCAACCGGATTGACAACGTATACGGCGATCGAAACTTTGTCTGTTCCTGCCCGGATATTGACTGCTATCGGTAATCACCGGACTAGGGTGTTTATTTAAAAAGAGAAAGGGTCGTGATGCCCTTTCCCTCACAAACAACAGGCCACTGTCCTGGATAAAAGGCAGTGGCTCTTACGGAAAATGGAGATTACGGATGTCGGTGACTGAACTGAAAAAGACACCACTGTATGACCTGCACCTCTCAAACAACGCCAGAATGGTGCCCTTTGCCGGCTACGAAATGCCTGTGCAATACCCTCTGGGGGTAAAAAACGAACATCTGCACACCCGTGAAAAAGCAGGTCTGTTTGATGTATCCCATATGGGCCAGGTGAAACTCACCGGTGAAGCCGCCGGAGCCATGATGGAATCCCTGACCCCTGTGGACATTATTGATCTGCCAGAGGGCAAACAGCGGTACGCCCTGTTCACCAACCCTGAGGGAGGCATTCTGGATGACCTGATGGTCACCCGCTACGACGACTGTCTGTATGTGGTGGTCAATGCTGCCTGCAAAGACCAGGACATAGCCCATATGAGGGCACACTTGCTACCGGGCGTTGAGCTGGAAGTGCTGGATGACCGGGCCCTGATCGCCCTGCAGGGACCACAGGCCGCAACCGTGATGCAACGGTTGGCCCCGGAAACCGCGGACATGGTGTTTATGGATTCCCGGAGGCTGACCATTGAAGGGGCTCACTGCTTTATCAGCCGTTCCGGCTACACCGGAGAGGACGGTTTTGAAATCTCCATTCCCGCCAGTGACGCAGAACGGATTACCCGCCTGTTGAGCGACCAGCCGGAAGTGGAGCTGATTGGCCTGGGTGCCCGGGACTCACTCCGGCTGGAGTCCGGCCTCTGCCTGTACGGCCATGATATTGATACCAGCACAACCCCGGTTGAAGGCAGCCTGATCTGGGCCATCAGCAAAGTGCGTCGCAAAGAGGGTGCCCGGGCCAATGGCTTCCCCGGTGCAGACAAGATTCTTGAACAGGTTGAGAGCAAACAGATAACGTTCAAGCGTATCGGCCTGATTGGCAGCAGCCGTGCTCCCGTGCGCGAGGGAACGGAGCTGGTCAATAAAGATGACAAGGTCATTGGCCGCGTCACATCCGGCACCTTTGGCCCCACCATTGGAGCCCCCGTTGCCATGGCCCTGGTGGAAGCAGAGTACGCCGGACTGGATACCGAAGTCTTTGCCATGGTCCGTGGAAAACCCCTGCCCATGACCGTCAGCCGAATGCCGTTTATTGAGCAGCGGTATTACCGCGGTTAATGCCTTATCCTGCTTCTGCCCGGCACTTTGGCTGGGCAGTCAGGCCCTGAAAAAAACGATTTAATTCACTTCTTTTATCGATTCAACGCACTGTTGGGCATGTTCATGTGGAAATGGTCTACATTTTCCCCCTGAAACCTGACGAGGCGTTTACACATGAAAAAAAGTCGTTTCGGAATCCTTCTTTTTTCTTCTATAAGTTGCAGCTCAAGTTACGCCGCACATGCCTGGCTCACTCCACTGGAACTCGATATTCTGCTAAAGCCCACCAAGATAGAATCTCACTACGGAATTGTGCCTGACACCCAATTCCTGGCTTATCCCCTTTTCGGTACAACGAAAGGAGCAGAAGGTGGCGGGGATAACCAGCCCCCTCCTGACAGAGAGGAATTTGAGCCGCTCAACCCGGAGCCTCATCAGGAAGACGAAGCTCTGGTAAGTCTTAATTTTTATAGTGTGCAATCATCCCTTGCCGGGCAGCCAGTGCAGCACTCGAGAAGCGACGAAATAACCATGGAACAGCTTCACGAGAGATATCCAGAGCTTTATGGAATGATCAACGACATTTATAAACATAAACCTTCACTCTATGGAGACTTTCACCCTTCAAGGCTAGCCCAAGGTGAGCCCCTTTTTATTCTGACTCACAGGGTACTCAGAGCTCTGAATGCTGCGATTAAGGGTCTGAAAGATAGAAAAAAATATAACCCTCAAAAAAAAGGGTTTGGAAAAGAACTTTTCAGCTTATTTACCACACTTCATATCAATTTACTGACTCCCATTTCAGATTTTTCGACATTAACAACAATCCTGTCAATGTACTTTGAGCAGCCAGCTACAATGGTTCAACTGGTTGAGAGAGTGCAGAATACTGTAGCTTCTCTTCATCACCAGGAACTATTGCAGGACATAAGCCAGAGACAGCTGGTTACCCACTTTATACAGCAAATACCGTCATGGTCATCATCACAATTGGTTGCAACCTCTCTTGGCAATGGAAACCCTAACCTCCCCTGGCTGATCATTGTATTTACCGATAATCAATTTCAAAATGCAGTAGGCCGACAGATAATAGCTGGCCACCACTTTTCGGAATCAAGAATCTCTGTATTTCAAAATAGAATTCAAATCTACTCGCAACTGATCACAGCTATTACAAACTATTTTCATAGAAATGGACTTAACGAGGAACAGTCCGCAGACATCGCAAATTATCTAGTCCATATCCTTCGTCGGAATCCAGCGCTCTTTTATACCATGATGACGGGTGAAAGCAGCCCCCCCGCCTGGATTACTGAAAATAGAGGTGCAGACACTCAACCGCTTCTGCAAGGGCTCAACACTCTGGCTGGGGTAGATCCAAATACAATTACAAATATACTGCGACTGTTATCTTCACCACATCTGGTACAGGCCGCCTCCGCATGGTTAGCTGAACTGGACAATCAGCCAGGAATATCCAGGGACTCCCATCAAACATTTCTGCGCTTCCTGACCTCCCACCTGCCCCAGCGCATAAACCAGGAAACTGCGATCCCATGGATTGTCCATGGCATGTCTTCTCTTCTTCTCCGAGAGGATCACCCCGTTCAAGATGATGATATCCCTGTCATCATCACAGCGCTTATTGCCACCACTCGTGAGCCAATAGAGACCGAAATCAATAATGCTGCACAAGTTTTAAACTACCTGTTAACACATGGCGGTTCAGTTCGCTTTTCGGGAATATCTCTCAAAATGAAGCAACGTGAAATCAACGATCGCCTTAAAAGGGTTTCATTTCCTGACACGTAAATCAAACCAGGAAAAAGACCTTGGGCTCGAATGATTCATTTATGACGAAGAAAGCTGAGAGACGCGATCACAACTTATCATTTAATGACTCATATCAACATTCACTATAGGAAAATCATGAATACTATCGGGGAAGTAACCGTAAACCAACAGGCCAAGAATGCTGTGCCACTGAGCAGTATGTGAGCAATTTACCCAACCCTCTGATGGGTTGAGCCGAGGTTATCCAGCAGCTAAAGCCTTTTGGGAGAAATGGTCTGCAGCAATGCGACCAAAGGATTCTTTCGAACTTACGACAGAGTCCTGGTGAGGATCCCTCTGAAGCCCATTCCGCTTCAGGTCCGTTTTTTCATAATAGTGCAGTCGTTCATTTTAAAGATGTCGACCGTAATGATGCCCTTTGGCTGAAAAAAGGAAAATGGCCTTGGATACCAGCTTGATGATCACCAGCGCCACGGTTTTTATGGCGCTTCTTGGCGGGCTTCTGGCCCTGATGCTGATTATCGCCAATAAACGGCTCTATGTTTATGAAGACCCCAGAATCGATCTGATAGAGAACCTTCTTCCCCGTGCCAACTGCGGTGCCTGTGGTTCACCGGGTTGCCGCGCCTTTGCCCAGGGATTGGTGACGGGCAGCTACGAGCCCGGTCAGTGCACTGCCAATTCCAGCGAAATGAATCAGCGTATCGCCACAAGCCTTGGTGTCGCTCTCAATCAACAGGAACAGCAGTTGCCTCGAATAGCCTGTGCCGGAGGGAACCATGTGGCCTGGCTGAGAGCCCGGTACCAGGGAATGGATGGATGCCGCGCGGCCGACCTGGTCGCAGGAGGCGGTAAAGGCTGCACCTGGGGCTGCCTTGGCCTGGGAGACTGTGCTGTCAGCTGCCAGTTTGATGCTATCTCACTGGATCGAAACGGTTTACCCCATGTGGATGCTGAAAAATGCACCGCCTGCGGTGACTGCGTCGATGCCTGCCCCCGCCTGCTTCTCTCTCTTCACCCCGTCAGCCACCGTCTCTGGGTGGCCTGCAATAACCGCGATTTTGGTGACAAGGCCGAGTCCGACTGTGGCGTTGCCTGCACAGCCTGCGGACGCTGTGTTATGGATGCTGCAGACAACCTGATTGCCCTGAGTAACAACCTTGCCACCATTGATTATTCCCATAATAACAAGGCTGAGAAAACAGCCATCGAGCGATGCCCTACCGGAGCCATTGTCTGGTTCGAAAGAACCGGCCATGAAAAAGACGACACCATCCGCAAGGGCAGACAGGCACGCAAGGTCATCCGCAAGGAAGCCCTGCCAGTAGCCTGAGTGTAAACGGTTTCCGGTTCCGTACCGGAAACCGGCGAATGAGGAAGTGGCGGTAATATCCACATACCGCCGAAGGTCTGTGAGCATTTTTGCAGTTTTCTGCAAGCTATTCCTTAAAATAAGGAGCATCCCCTTGGCAACTCAGCAAAAAAAGCAGTTCAAATACCCTGGCAGTCGTATGGCCATTGATGGCAACACCGCTGTCATCCTTTGTGAGCGGGAAGCATCGGATGCCGCAGGTGCCTACCCCATTACTCCCTCCACCCAGATGGGGGAATACTGGGCGGAACAGGCATCCGCCGGCCATATCAATGTATCGGGCAAGCCTCTTATATTTGTTGAGCCAGAATCAGAACACGCCGCTGCTGCGGTGACCGCCGGCATGTCAATGAGTGGGCTGCGGGCCACCAACTTCAGCTCCGCCCAGGGCATCGCCTTTATGCATGAGTCTCTGTACGCGGCCGTTGGCAAGCGCCTGCCCTATGTGCTGAATGTCGGTGCCCGGGCCATCACCAAAGCGTCATTAAATGTTCACTGCGGCCATGACGACTACCACTGCATAGACGACACAGGTTTTTTCCAGATGTTCGCAGCCAATGCCCAACAGGCTGCGGATCTGAACCTGATCGGCCGCAAGATAGCCGAACTCTCCCTGACCCCCGCTGCCGTTGCCCAGGATGGATTCCTGACCACCCACCTGATCGAGCCGGTGATGGTACCGGAGCGCGAACTGATTGAAGAGTTCTGTGGCAAGCCCGACGACATTATTGAGTGCCCCACCCCGGCCCAGAAAATGATCTACGGTGAAAAACGACGCCGGGTTCCTGAACTCTGGGATGTGGACAATCCGGTGGTGGCAGGAAGTGTCCAGAACCAGGATGCCTACATGCAGTCCGTGGCAGCCCAGCGCCCCTATTTCTTCGAGCATATTTCAAACATTACCGATGAGTGCATGGAAGAGTACTACCAGCTCACGGGACGCCGGTATCAGCGTATTATCGAATACTCCATGAGCGATGCAGAGTATGTCATCCTGGCCCAGGGCTCCCTGGCCGAGCAGGCCTGTGCCGTTGCTGACTACCTGAGAAGCAGCCGCCAGCTGAAAGTGGGTGTGATCAACCTGACCATGTACCGTCCTTTCCCCGGCGACCTGATCAGCAAAGCCCTGAAAGGCCGTAAAGGGGTTGCTGTGCTGGAAAGAACCGACCAGCCCCTGGCAGAAGACCTGCCCATTATCCGTGAAGTCCGTGCAGCATTGACCAAATGCCAGGAAAATGGGCTGGCCCGGGGAGAGAAACCCTACCCTTCTTACGACAGTTATGAGTTCCGGGACATGCCCCGGCTCTATTCTGGCTGCTACGGCCTGGGTTCAAGGGATCTCCAGCCAGAAGGGGTCATTGCCGCCATTGAAAACATGCTGCCCGAGGGGGAACAGAAAACCTTCTTCTACCTGGGCATTGACTTTTACCGGGAAGAATCCCAGAACCCGAAAGAAGAAATCCGTCAACAGGCATTGCTTGACGCTTATCCCGATATCCGTTCCCTGAGCCTCAAGGGCTCCGAAAACCCGGACCTGCTGCCTGAGGGTGCCATCACCGCCCGTCTGCACTCCATTGGCGGCTGGGGCATGATCACCACCGGCAAAAATCTGGCTGTCACCCTTTACGACCTACTGGGCTATGACATCCGGGCCAATCCAAAATACGGTTCAGAAAAGAAAGGGCAGCCCACCACGTATTATCTCTCCGCGGCACCGGAACCCATTCGGCTCAATTGCGAATACCATTACGTGGATGTGGTCATGTCGCCGGACGCCAAAGTCTTCAACCACTCCAACCCGCTGTTTGGACTCAAGCCGGAAGGTGTGTTCATTATCCAGAGCGCCCTGAAATCCCCGGAAGAGGTCTGGGCCACCATCCCACTGCAGCACCAGCAGTACATTGTGGATCACAACATCCGCATCTTTTACCTGGATGGTTTCAAAATTGCCCGGGAAGAAGCCTCTAATCCTGAGCTGCAATACCGCATGCAGGGAAATGCCTTCCAGGGTGCCTTCTTTAAAGCTTCACCGCTGTTGTCCAGGGGAGAGTTGACCGAAGAGGAGCTGTTTGAGGCCATTCACACCCAGCTGGAGCACAAGTTTGGTCATAAAGGGGCCCATGTGGTCGAGGACAATATCCGGGTGGTTCGCCGGGGCTTCGACGAGCTGGTTGAAATCACAGAAAAAACCGTAGGGGCCTCCCTGCCGGAAGTACGCAGTGAAGAAAAACTGCCAGTGATGCTGAAGCAGGTGCCCGTCAGCAGCAACCCCCAGGCCGACCTGCACAAATTCTGGGACCAGACCGCGGCTTTCTATGCCAAAGGCCAGGGCGACAGTAACCCTGCCGACCCGGACATGGCCTTAAGCCTGATGCCAGCCGGTACCGGTGCCTACCGGGATATGACCAATATCCGGTTTGAATACCCCCAGTGGCTACCAGAGAACTGCACCGCCTGCGGCGACTGTTTCACTATCTGCCCTGACAGTGCTCTGCCCGCTTTGGTCAACACCTTTGGCGAAGTGTTCGAAACGGCCATCAACCGGATTGAAACCAGTGGTACTCCCACCCGCTTCCTCCGGAGGGATTGCCGCAACCTGGAAAAACGGATCCGGGAACTGGTGGACACCCAGGGTGAACAGGCTGACGTCAGCCGTCTTATTGATCAGGCGGTGCTGGAACACCTGAGCCAGTCTGAACTGGAGGGCAGCCAGAAAGCCGCCCAGGAACTGGAGTTCACCCTGCTGCTGGATCAGCTGGGCCAGTTTGACTTCGCCATTACCAAACCCTATTACACCAGCCGTGAAAAGAAAGCGAAAGGCTCTGGCGGGCTTCTGTCCATCACCGTGAACCCCAACACCTGTAAAGGGTGTATGGAGTGTATCCAGGTGTGCAGTGATAACGCCCTGGTGGCGAAGCCTCAAACCGATGAGGTGGTGGATACCCTGCGGAAAAACTGGGATTTCTGGATGGACCTGCCCACCACCAGCCACCAGTTCAGCCGGATTGATGACCTGGATGAAAAGGTCGGCGCCCTGGAAACCCTGTTGATGGACAAAGGCAACTACCTGTCCACGGTCTGCGGCGATGGTGCCTGCCTGGGTTGTGGTGAAAAGAGCATCATCCACCTGTTTACCGGTACCGTCACGGCCCTGATGCAACCCCGGGTCAAACGTCACCTTGAAGAAATCGACAGCCTGATCAAACAACTGGAAACCCATATCCGCATGAAACTGGCCGGGGGGGTCGACATCACCAATGTCGACGCTATTGAGCAGGCCATCGATGCCCACCAAAACGATGATCTGACCCTGGCCAACCTCACTGAAAGTCTTTCTACCTCCGGGGCCAGTACCCCCATCGATCCGAAATGGCTGCGCTGGGTGACCCAGTTGATGGAGAAGCTGAAGCACCTGAGGTGGTGCTATACCGAGGGAACCACAGGTCGCGGCCGTGCGGCCATGGGCATCACCAATGCTACAGGCTGTACTTCCGTATGGGGCGCAACCTATCCCTACCACCCCTACCCGTTCCCATGGGCCAACCACCTGTTCCAGGACAGCACCTCTCTGGCCATGGGTATCTTTGAAGGGCATATGGCGAAAATGGCCGAAGGGTTCAAGGCCATACGACAGGTGAAGCTGGAGCTGGCAGGCCAGTACGAATCGGAAACCCACGACAATTTCTTTACCTACTTCGACTGGAAACAGTTCTCGGACGATGAATATCGCCTGTGCCCACCGGTGGTGGCCATTGGTGGCGATGGCGCCATGTACGACATTGGTTTCCAGAACCTGTCCCGGGCCATGGCTTCAGGCACGCCGTTGAAAGTGCTGGTGCTGGATACTCAAGTCTATTCCAACACCGGCGGCCAGGCCTGTACCTCCAGTTTTGTCAGCCAGGTGGCGGATATGAGCCCCTACGGCAAGGCCAAGCACGGTAAAACCGAGATGCGCAAGGAGATCAGCCTGATCGGAATGGCCCACCGGACCAGCTTTGTCCTCCAGAGTTCCACGGCCCATACCACCCACCTGCTGGAAGGCTTTATCGATGGTCTGAACAGCCGCCACCCGGCCCTGTTCAACCTCTATGCAGCCTGCCCGGTAGAACATGGTATTGGCGACGATATGGCCCGCCACCAGTCCCGGCTGGCCGTGGACTCCAGGGCATACCCTCTGTTCCGGTATGATCCTGATGCCGGTTCCAGCTATCAGGACTGCGCTTCCATTGAAGGCAACACCAGCATTCAGGAAGACTGGGTCTCCTATCCGGTGAAGTATCTGGATGAGGAGGGTAACCAGCAAACCCTGCAGCTACCCCTGACATTTGCGGACTTCGCTCTGACCGAGGGACGGTTCAGCAAACACTTCCGGCGGGTACCTGCAGAGAACTGGAATGACCAGATGGTACCGCTCCACGAATTTCTGGATATGGACAACAGCGATCGTGAAGGCCTCTATCCCTATATTATGGCGACGGATAAGGACAACCATCTGACCCGGGTTCTGGTGGCTGCAGAGATGGTCAACTCCTGCGACGAACGTCGTCATTTCTGGCGTCAGCTGCGAAGCCTGACCGGTATTGATCATCAGGCTGTCACCCGGGAAGCCGCTGAACAGGCCAGGGTTGAACTGGCCAGTTCCCTGACCGCCAGGATTCAGGAGTTGATGGGCGGCGTCGAGGTGGCACCGTCAATCATCACCACAGAGGCGGACAACCGGATACCGGCAATGGAAGTGGGCGGCTCAGAAGGGGTCTGGCTGGAAAGTCCGGAGTGTACGGCCTGTGATGAATGCATCAACATTGCCCCGGGGGTGTTTGCCTATGGGGAAGATGGCAAGGCCTATATCAAGGACCCCAGGGGGGCTTCCTTCAAGGATATTGTCAAGGCGGCAGAAAAATGCACCGCAGGCAGCATCCATCCGGGAGTTCCCTGGGACCAGGGCGAAAAAGACCTGGATAAGCTGATCAAGCGGGCAGAGAAATATCAGTAATGCCCTGAAGTGGACTCACTGGTGGTTCCGGAGCATCAAGGAGTGCCCCGGAACCTTTCTCTGCCCCTTGAAGGACGTGCCATGCAATCATCAGCACATGCAACCGAACCTTCCTGGACGTGGTTACGGCGGTTTCGCCCCAAAGGCTTTGGCAGCGGTATCCACCCGGAAGATCATAAAAACCTCACAGAGCACCGTTCCATACGACGAATGCCTTTTGCCCGGCAGATCATCCTGCCCCTGGCACAAAGTATTGGAGCCCCTGCGGAGGCCATTGTATCCCGAGGCCAGCAGGTGGTCAGGGGTGAACCTGTGGCCAGGGCGGGCGGATACGTCTCTGCCCCCATTCACGCCCCTGTCACAGGCATCGTCACCGCCATTGATGAGCTGGTGTCCATGCCCAATGGGCGCAAGACACCCGCCATCGTCATTCAAACCTGCCCCCATTCCGATCAGGTCATCCGTTACCGGAAAAACCGGAGCATCGATGCCATGGGCATTGACGAACTGATTCAGGCGGTTCAGGACGCAGGCGTTGTCGGGCTGGGGGGAGCCGCCTTTCCCACCCATGTGAAAATGAAAGCCCCCAGGGACAAACCGGTTCATACCCTGGTAGCCAACGGCTGTGAATGTGAACCCTACCTCACCTGTGATCATCGGATCATGCTGGAGCAACCGGAGAACATTCTGGCCGGTATTCGCCTGGCCATGGCCACCACCGGTGCCCAACGGGCCATTATCGGTATAGAAGACAACAAGATGGACGCCGTGGAGCGTCTGAAGGAAGCCATTAGCCAGCAGCAGGAAAAGACCATCACCTGCGAGGCAGTACCCACCTGCTACCCCCAGGGCGCTGAAAAAATGCTGCTGAAAAGTTTGCTGAGCCAGGAGGTTCCTGCCGGTGGTATCCCTGCGGATATCGGCTGTGCCGTATTCAATGTCGGCACACTGGCCCAGATCGGTGAACTGGTCCCTTCAGGCCGGGGGTTAATAGAGAGGATCGTCACGGTCAGTGGCCCGGGAGTCAGTAAACCCGGTAACTACCTGATCCCTCTTGGTACGCCTCTCCCCTTTATTCTGGAGCAGGCCGGTGCCATGACCGATCCGGGTATGATTGTGCTCGGTGGCCCCATGATGGGAACCAGTATCGCCACCCGGGACATTGCCACCACCAAGGGCATCACGGGCATTCTGGTGTTTCCCCCGGAGCGGCTCCCCAAAAACAGCACCCGGGAGATGCCCTGCATTGGCTGCCGCGCCTGCCTGGAAGCCTGCCCCATGCATCTGAACCCGTCCACTCTCGGTAAGCTGGCGGCAGTGGACCGATATCAGGAAATGGCCGACGACTATCACCTGATGAACTGCTTTGAGTGTGGTTGCTGCAGCCATGTGTGTCCGGCCAGCATTCCACTGACCCAGAAAATCCGGATCGCCAAAAGCGCCCTTAGACAGAGGAAGCATTGAAAATGTCCGGCCCCTCACAACCATTGACGATTCAGACGTCCCCCCATCTGAAAAAACCATTGAGTGTCCAGCAGATTATGGGGCATGTCATACTGGCCCTGCTGCCGGTCTGCGCCTGGTCTGCCTGGCAATTTGGCCTGAGTGCTCTGGCCCTGCTTCTGGTCACCACCTTGTCCTGTGTTGCCACGGAGCATCTGTTCAACCGACTTTCCGGGCAACGACTGCCGTTTCATCAGGGCTCGCTGTCGGACCTCAGCGCCATCATTACCGGGTTGCTGCTGGCATTAACCCTGCCACCGGGCTTTCCCCTGTGGATGGCAGCGGTAGCCGGCTTTATGGCCATCGCCCTGGGGAAGATGCTGTTCGGAGGTCTTGGCCAGAACCCGTTTAACCCCGCCCTGGTGGGAAGGGCTTTTGTTCAGGCGGCTTTTCCGGTATCCATCACCACCTGGACGCCGGGCTTTCTGCCAGAACGATTTGCGTCGTTTATTCCCTCCAGCCTGGCAATGCCCTTCATGTCTCCTGCGGACAGCGCCACCTGGATCAGCAACCAGGTGGACGGCGTTTCCAGCGCCACCGCCCTGTCCCTGTTCAAATTTGATCAGGTGACCACGTCCACCAGCGACCTGGTGCTGGGGATGGCTCACGGTTCTACTGGAGAAACCTCGGCTCTGCTGATTCTCCTGGGAGGCGCCTTTTTGATCGCCCGGGGAATCATCAGCTACAAGATTCCCCTGGCCGTGATGGCAGGAGCACTGATCACCAGCCTTCCTTTCTGGCTGATGGACACCACTCAATACCCCTCACCTCTGTTTATGCTGTTCTCCGGAGGATTGATGTTTGCGGCGGTGTTTATGGCCACGGATATGGTAGGCACCCCGCTGACACCGGTGGGCATCTGGATTTTCGGTCTGTTTATCGGCGCCATGACGGTCATCATCCGGCTCTTTGGCGGGCTGCCGGAAGGCGCCATGTATGCGGTCCTTCTGGCCAACGCCCTGGCACCTCTGATTGACTCAGTGACCCAGCCCCGGGCCTTTGGAACCCGCCTTAAACCCGTTTCACCGGCAGCAAACAACAATAAGGAGGAAGTGTGATGACGGAGACAACACCGGACATTCCTCTGCAACCACTGGACTCTGGCACCGAACCAACCGCCATGAAACCCGCTGATCAGCCCGCGCCCCCGGCCCTGGCCATGCTTCGGACACTGGTGATTACCGCTCTGCTTTCCGGGTTTCTGGTGGTGCTGGTGGTTCAGTGGGCCAGCCCAAGGATTGAACAGAACCAGAAAGCCGCCACAGAAGCCGCGGTATTTAATGTGATCAAAGGGGCCACCGTCAGCCGGACGTTTCGAATCAGTAAGCAGGGTGTTCAACCAGCCGATACCCCGAATGCATCAGGATTCATCCTGTATGGCGGATATGACGACAGTGGGCGTTTACTGGGACTGGCCATCCCCGGGGTGGCCACGGGTTACGCCGGCCCGGTTTATATTCTGTTTGGCTACCAGCCCCGGCAGCAGGTCATCAATGCCTATCAGGTGCTGACCATGACCGAAACGCCCGGACTGGGTGATAAAGTGCTGACCGACCCGGACTTCCTGGCCAATTTCAAGGCTCTGGACGCCCGGTTGAATGACGATGGCAAAGCCCTGGCCAATGCCATTGTCACGGTCAAGAACGGCACCAAAAACCATCCCTGGGAAGTGGATGCCATCAGCGGTGCCACCATTACCTCAACCGCCATCGGCAAAGCGATCAACGACAGTGCCCGGCAATGGCTGCCTCTGGTACAGCGCTATCTCGACCAGTTTCAACTCAGTGACCGTTCCAATGAAAAAGAGCACAGCGGAGGCCAGTCATGAGTGAGCCATCCGAATATGAACCCATCCGCCCGGACACCTTTTTGCGGGGACTCTGGAAAGAGAACCCGGTGTTTGTCATGTTATTGGGCATGTGTCCGGTACTGGCGGTAACGAACTCCGCCATTAACGCCATCAGCATGGGGCTGGCCACCACCTTTGTGCTGGTGATGTCCACAGTGCTGATCTCCCTGGTGCGGAACTGGATTCCCGGACAGGTGCGCATCGTCACTTACATTGTGATTATTGCGTCGTTTGTCACCATCGTGGATTACCTGATCCAGGCCATCAGCCTTGACCTGTACAATGCCCTCGGCGCTTTCATTCAGCTGATCGTTGCCAACTGTGTCATTCTCGGCCGGGCTGAGTCTTACGCCTCCCGGCAGAAACCGGCTACCACCCTGGTGAACAGCCTGGGTACCGGGCTCGGGTTTACCCTGGCCCTGTTGAGCCTGGGGTCGGTTCGGGAGCTGCTGGGGGCGGGCGCCCTTTTCGGGCTGCCGGTTATGCCCTCCGGATTCGAACCCTGGGTGGTCATGCTGCTGCCACCCGGCGGTTTTTTTGTCCTGGGCTGCTGGCTGCTGCTGTTCGCCTTTATTGAAGTCCGCCAACAAACTTCCACGGTTTCTGCTCAGGAATCAAGTCATGGAGAATGTCATGGACAATGAAAGCCTGATCAGCATTTTTCTCAACGCCTCCATTGTCAGTAACTTTGTTCTGGCCATGTTCCTGGGCATCTGCCCTTTCCTGGGGGTCTCCGGCAAAAAAGACACGGCCTTGAATATGGGGCTGGCCACCACCTTTGTGATGGTGGTCAGTTCTGCCAGTGCCTATGCCATTAATCTCCTGCTGGCCTGGCTGAACATTGAGTTTCTGCGGCTGATCTGTTTTATCGCCGTGATTGCCTCATCGGTTCAGCTGGTGGAAATGTTTGTGAAAAAATTCAGCCCGGCCCTGTTCCAGGCCCTGGGTATTTTTCTGCCCCTGATTACCACCAACTGCGCCATTCTGGGTCTGGCACTGTTCCAGACCAGTCGGGAGTATAACTTCTTCCAGAGCATCACCTTCGCCCTGGGCGCTGGAGCTGGATTCAGCCTGGCCCTGCTGCTGATGGCGGGAATCCGGGAAAAGCTGGAGCTGGCAAATACTCCCGCCGTCGTACGGTCAGGAAAGGGGGCAGCTGCATTGACCCTGATGATCGGCGGCAGCCTCTCCCTGATTTTCATGGGCTTTGCGGGGCTGGGCGGGTAATGCTATCCAAAGCATTGCTCAGTGCACTGGTGCTGTTTACCGCCATGGCTCTGTGGCTGGGGGTACAGCACCTTTACCGCCGGTTTGCCAAAGCGCACCCGGAGTGTGGACCTTTTCGACAGGACGGCGGTAACTCAACCTGCGAATGTTGTGCTTCCAGGCAGAGTTGTCTTCAAAAACGAATCTGAACGCTTAACGATTGCCAGGCACTAACGATTGCATCCTTGCTGGGCCAGGAATGGGTTTAATTGGCCGACCATCCAGGTAATTCACACCTTGGAGGGTTAAACCGTCTTCTGCCTCAAAAAGCAGCAGGCCCGTTAAATAACCGGTTTGAAGCCAGGTGTTGCCATCTGGGCCACTGGGAGTTACCGGCCCTTCGATCAACTTCAGATGCCCCTCCTTAATGGCCAGGAATCGAACCATTTTAAAAGAGGCCTCCTGTTTTCGGTCATCTAACTTCAGTGCTAATGTCCCCTCCTGTTCTGCACCAACCAGGAAACGATCGCGAATGCCTCTTCTGATCAGCTGAGCCATAGGCCAGAGCAATAAATTGAGCCGTTCCCGGTTCACAAAAAACAACAGTGTTGGCAGATAATCCACATACTCTTCAGGATCAACTGCCAGCCCCGGGAAAAAGCCTGGTAAGCCATACTCCCTGAACCGGCTGGCGAAATAACCGGGCTTTCCTTCCCTCAGATCAAGAAGGGGCCCTCTGGTTCTATAACAAAGTTCGGACAGCGTCCGGTTACCCACGACTCCACATAAGCTGACCAGTTTGAGAAAGTGGCTGGATGGAATACCAAAAGAGATCGGGTAGGCTTTCTGATAGCTGCTGATGATTAATTGAAACTCATCCCGGGTTAGCTCTTCCAGAGAAATCAGCCGGGTAGACGTCATCGCCAGAACAGCTTCCTCCCGTTTTTTCAGTCTCTTCAGGTAGCGCCCTGTATGCTGTTGATCCCTGTCAAGATACACTTCCTGAAGCTCTTGATTGACAGCCAGCAACTCATAACGGGGAAACTGGACCACGGGCTTGAGGTTCGCAAGATCCGAGAACATCAGCGCTGTGTTCGGATCAACGCCCAGAAGCTCAAGACACACGTCACTCATACCCGCCGAAGCCAGCCCCAGACATTCCCTCCGGGCCATTTGATATACATGAACATCATTACCATCCCGTGGGCTGGCCTCGGGTAGCGGCTTGCTGTTATGGAGCATAAAATACTGGAACTTTCCCCCGGTCAAGCCAAACCTCAACGCCAGGTTTTTATAATTGGCCAGCTGCCTGATCAGTTTCAGCTCCTGCTCATACCACCTGAGATCACCCGTGAATATTTCAACCTTTGACGCATCAGGGGGAACCGGTATCTCTGCCATTGTTTTAGTGGTAGTGGCTGGAGTCAGATAGTCAAGGCGGCTTCCTCTGGTAACGGCAGGAACCCTCAGAGGCCGGGAGGCAAGCGATGCTCTTCCGTTGATTTCCCAGGCAGGTAACGACAGCCATCGATGCTCAGTATGAGAAAAGGTTTTCTGGATATAATGGCTGTAAATCTTCCGGTTCTCCTCTGCGTTTAACCACTCAGTATCTTTCATTAAGTCAGAGGCCCTTCGATAACAATTCAAACTGGCCACTTCCTGAACGGGTAACCCACACAACAACATCAGCCAGTTAAAGGCTTCCCCAGTGGGTATAGAGGTTTGATTATGAATCTTTACAACCCAGGGATTCATTTTCTGAAGTAGCTGCTGTCTGGTATCGCAACTCAATTGAGAAAATTTTGTGACCTTGTTTCCAAAAGGCAGATAGGTCAGCCTTTTATACTGATTTTTATAATCTTTCTTTTTGTAGGAAGCGGTAACCGATTGAAATTCGCGTGCAGCAAAGAAATCTTCTTCTTTGTTTTTCAGCCGGAATATCAGGGGATAGGAAACAATCGGGTCACGTTCGAACACATCATACACCCACTCTTTCATCCCAGGCTCAACAAAAAGATCAGACAACGCCATAAGACAGTTTTTGGGTTCTCTTTTGTCACGCTCAATGGGCTTAATATCCATAAGCTGCTGACCATCCGCCTGGTCTTCAGGTATCTCCTTTTCCTGGTCACCGATATCCAGTATCTCCTTCCCAGTTAACGGCTCCTCCCGGTCACCTGTTTGACTGCCCGGATTCATACTCTGGTAGATATAAGTGGCTACCAGAACAGCCAGACTACCGCCAGCATAGTAGCGCCAGGATTCAACCAGGGCTTCATAAAAGCGACGGCTTACTTCCACATTGATGCTTGCCTTAATGGCGACCCGGCCCTTCCCGGGTCCCGGCACTACTTTTTTTATCTGCGACCTGGAACAACCAGGTTCCGAAACAGCCTTCTCCGAAGGGAGAGTACGGTGAGACGGCTTATTATTGACTGGCAAAACGGTATTTTCAGCCTGTTTACCAACGGATTTACCAGGCTGTGAGGTTGACGCCACCTTTGCCAGTGGATTGCGATCAATGGCAGCATTGGTACTGTCTGCGTCCTCAGAAAGAGGCCTGAACTTCTCTGCAGTGCTCTTTTCCCCGAACGGCATGCCGGGATGTTTTTTGCGCTTCCCTCCCTTTTTTTTCCCGCCGGCTTTACTCTTCACAACCGTTTTCCATTCATCCTGGTCACTCGTTCCAGAGCGACAGGAACAGGCTGACACCCTGTGGGATTGTTCCGTTGCCAGAGGTATCTGGCCGTTTTCCAGACTTTCCGCTGACTCTGAAGTAACAGCATCCGCCATGGCGTGGCCATTGAGGCTCTTTTGTTCCTGTTCCTTTTCTGGTTGTATCTGCCCAGTGGCAACCGGGTCACTTTCATCAACATCACTCTCAGAGGTACTGTTTTCAGCCAGATTAATCACTATGGGAGAAATGAGTGGAACGGAATAAGAAAGGTTACTAAGCCCATTTGAAGAGTTTGAATTCTGGACAGAATCGCCAGGGGTCAGAGGGGAATCATTAGCAGTGACAAGCTCAGTCAATGACGCCGGAGGAGGAAGAAAAGTAAACAGAGGAATAAACGTCGACTGGATATTTGCTGGAAAAATGGGCTGTCCCTGGGAAAAGGCTGTCGGGTGTCCTGCCCAAAGATAATCCTCAGGATCCATTCCGGCTTCCTGGAGGTTAAGATCATATAGCTGACGATACCATTCGATGATTTCCGGACTGTTGCTGGCCCCCTCTGGGAACTTTATGACACCGCCATAAACAACAATAAGCCCCTTGCTGAGCAGCCTTTCAATCAGACCTGAAAATAACACGGTTGCCGTAAACAGTTTTTTCGCTGAAATGTACTGAAGGGTGGCCGTCCCACTCTTTTCCAGATTTGATTTACCAGCACCCGCGTAATCAGAATCAGCCGGGTTCACCCAGTCACAGCCACCATTATTGACTTTTACCAACACCCAGATATCCCTGAGATTGTGGTTGTTTGTCAGGAAAACATCGGGCAGCTGCCCATTATATTCTTCACCTGGGGGGAAAAAAATAAAGTTGCCATAAATCACGGTATAACCGTGAGCTCTCAACAGGTTTGTCAAATACCAATGACGCGGCTCTGAATCCAGCAGGAAACTTTCACGGGAATGAGGATTATCCTGGTCACCACGCCGAAGATTGCGGCGCTCCAACCTCTTTTGCTGACGGCTTTCAGATGAGGTGGCTGCTGATACCCCAGGCTGCCC
Source organism: Endozoicomonas sp. Z74 (assembly GCF_057680865.1). Classification (NCBI taxonomy): domain Bacteria; kingdom Pseudomonadati; phylum Pseudomonadota; class Gammaproteobacteria; order Oceanospirillales; family Endozoicomonadaceae; genus Endozoicomonas; species Endozoicomonas sp. Z74. The sequence goes on along the minus strand of NZ_JBLYZI010000029.1, from coordinate 8,006 downwards.
CCTGTTAAGTTCATGGGGGCTGAAGTCCGTATCGCCGGATAAGAAATCCATGACCAGGCCCTCTTCCGCCCCGCCAATAGCACCAGAGTCGCCAGTGATGCCTTCCTCATGCACCTCAGAATCTGCTGCTAACTGACTTGAAGATGGATTGCCATGGTCGTCCAGTTGGATAGAAGACAAATGCATACCCGAAGGCGCTCCGCCAGGGCCCTGATACTCTGGAATGAATACCACTGGTTGATCTTCATCCCCATCAGGAAGATGGCGTTCAATCCAACCTGGCAGCGACTGAGATTCAGCCAGATTTTGATAAAAAACAAACCCCTGATAGATAATGATATGCCCCTGGTTATAGCGCTTCCTGCAAGCTTGCAACGTTTTTTTCTGACCATTGAGCAAATCACTTAACTTTCTCCAGTCCCCCACTTGCCAGTCATCGTCTGAACCCAGTGCGGGGAATGACAGAAAAAGGCCCCCTAATAACAGACAACCTGCCTGACGGATTATTGCACTGACCCTGCAGTCCATAACGGTCCTATTTTATGACTTGTGCTTTGGGAAGACTGCTCAAAAACTAGCTGGCTTGAACCCATCCAGCCAGAACAGGGCTATTTGCAGGTCACCGATAGAGAGCAGTCAGGCCTCCGGGACGGGACAAGAACCTCTTTGCGCCCTGAATGCCTATAAGCAATCCCCGGATAAATATTTATTTTTATTCAAAAAACATGCATAATCCGTCGCATCAACTTCAGTGAGAGACTGACGACTCCAGTGCCTGGGGATCGCCTCCCACCCACTTTCCGTCCCCTTTCAAAGAAAGTTGGTAGCCCTGCAGGGACTTTGCAGGACAACCCCTTCCCATTGACCCATACTTTCCCCTATGACTGACTCAAGGGCTGAATCGAGGAAACCCAGGCTAGATATGAAGCAGTACACAGCCTTGAAAACCCGGCAGGTGGCCAGCCTGTCTAACTGGTTGACGTTTTTAATCCCCTCATTGTTGGGCGTACTCCTGTTTGTGACCCCGGTCAGTGTGGACGGCAATTTCACCATTCCCGTCGCCCTTCTGGCCAGCGCCCTTAAATCAGCCATTGGTGAAAATCTCACCGCCCTCATCACTGCGGTGGTCACTTTTACCGGGCTGGTCACACTGGTGACTAAACTGTTCAGCCCCGGAATCATTCTGGATCGTCCTTTTCTGGTCACACTGTTCGATGTCAGCCCTCTTTGGTGTGGCGTCCGACTGGCGGGCATGGTGTTTATTCTGCTGAGCTTTTTCCAGGTGGGTCCTGAGTTAATCTGGTCTGGTGCCACGGGGGGAATGGTATTGAATGACCTGCTGCCTACCCTTTTTGCCGTCTTTATTTTTGCCGGGCTGCTGCTCCCCCTGTTGATGAACTTTGGCCTGCTGGAACTGCTGGGAACACTGATGACCCGGGTTATGCGCCCAGCCTTTAACCTGCCAGGCCGCTCCGCTATTGACTGCATTGCCTCCTGGCTTGGAGATGGCAGTGTGGGCATTCTGATGACCAGTAAACAGTATGAAACCTCCTATTACACCCAGAGAGAAGCAGCGGTAATTGGCACCACATTTTCCATTGTCTCCATTACTTTCTCACTGGTAGTGATTGCCCAAGTCGGCCTGGAACACCTCTTTGCCCCGTTTTACCTGACGGTTTGCCTGGCAGGGATAGTGGCCGCTTTTATTGTTCCCAAGCTACCACCTCTGTCCAGAAAGAAAGATGTCTTTATCTGCGGGCGGGTTCGCAGCGACGACGATGAAGTCATTCCAGCTGGCACCAGTGCCTTTGCCTGGGGAGTTGACCAGGCCCTGACCAAGGCCGCCCGAATCAGCAATCCCCTGCATGTATTAAAAGACGGTGCCAAAAACGCCGTTGACATGGTGTTTGGTGTACTGCCGGTGGTCATGGGGATCGGAACCATCGCCCTGGTTATTGCGGAATACACGCCCGTGTTCAACTATATGGGCATCCCGTTTGTGCCACTGCTTGAACTGCTGCAAATACCCCAGGCGGAGGCGGCATCCACAACCATGATGGTGGGCTTTGCGGATATGTTTGTGCCTTCCATACTGGCAGCCTCGATCGACAATGAGATGACCCGGTTTGTTATTGCAGCGCTCTCCCTGACTCAATTGATCTACCTTTCAGAAGTGGGTGCGCTGCTGCTGGGCAGTAAAATACCGGTCACACTGGTTGAGCTGTTTATCATTTTTATTCTTCGTACTCTGGTCACTCTGCCTGTTATTGCAGGCGTTGCCCATCTGATTTTCTGACCCTTCCTGTCCGCCCCAACCGGGCGGACTGCCAAGCTACTTAATTATACGAGCAACCGCCCTGAACTCAGGAGCCTCGGCCGTTTTCATCAGCTCAAAAAGCGCCATTTCAACACTGGTCAGGTCAGCTCCAGCGGCCGCCATTTTATCCAGAGCGACTTCCTTATTCTGAAGCGTTCTGGAGGAAACGGCATCCACCACTACTTCCACCTCATAACCGGCATCCAGCAAATCCCGAGCGGTCTGGTAGACACAAATATGGGCTTCAATCCCCATCAGCAACACCTGCCGACAACCGCTCTTTTCCAGAGCCTTGAGAAAATCCGGCTCACCCAGACAGCTGAATGAGGATTTGTGGATAGGTTCAATCCCCCCCAGCTCCTTTGCCAGGGGTTCAATGGTCGCCCCCAGTTTTTCAGGAATCTGTTCCATCCAGATGATAGGCAGCTGCAGCTCCCGGGCTCCCCTGGTCATGGCTACCAGTTGATTAAAGAGTGCTTCGTGTTCATGCATTAACCTGGCCAGCTTGCCCTGAACATCCACAATCACCAGAGCTGTATTTTCAACCGTAAGCATTATGAACTCCCTTTATGAGATGACACTTTCATGGGTGTATTAGCCATCATCATATCAGATCCTTACTTGAATCCATGTTGTCATATTTTGTTGCATCTCGTTATCTTTTGATCTGAGTCCATTTTTTTCATTCTTCGGCAGGATATAGTCCTTTTACAGCCTGAAGGAGATAGTGGCCACAGGAGACGCAAGGGAAAGTGGGATAAAAAACCGGATGTGGAGAGCACTTCATGACAAGCGTCACCAATATACACGACACTGTAGTAGATATGGATATTCATGGAGCTGGTATGGAGCAAGCCATGAGCCGCTTCCAGAAGCTGCGTTCACTGGCCCATCAAATAGAGACTGAGCCCTGCCTGATCTGTTGCGAAACAGAACATGACAGTAATAATACGGTCATTCATGCCCAATTCGACTTCTGCTGCGCTGCAGAAAAAATTATTTTTCAATTGAACTGCGCCTTTAACAGCCGGTACCACCATAGTCACTGATAAACCAATACCCATAACGCAAGAAACCGCTTGCCCCCTCACCCTGCAGAGCTCAACAGTAAAAAGCCCCGAGACAGGGGTTTTTTACTTTATCTGAAGACTGGCGTCATATAATGACGGGCGCCAGAAGAAAAGCGAAAACCACGCACAGAGAGATACACACAACCCCGGGAATAAAAAACGGATGATTGAACACAAATCGGCCAATACGTGTTGATCCGGTATCATCCATTTCCACCGCGGCCAGAAGCGTCGGGTAGGTTGGAAGCACAAACAGCGCACTGACTGCTGAGAATGAAGCAATGGCCGTCACAGGATCAACCAGAGCCAACGCGGCAGGCATCAGGGCACGGGTCGTCGCTGCCTGGGAATAAAGCAACATCGAAGCAAAGAATAAGGTCACTGCCAACAGCCATGGATAACTGTCGAGCACTCCGCCGGCAACCCGCTGGATACTTTCAATATGAGCCCCTACAAAGGTGTTACCAAGCCAGGCCACACCCAGAACACAGATACAGGCGCTCATGCCAGACTTGAAGGTCTGGGCATTGAGAATACGGTTGGGATCAATCCTGGTCACCAGGGTAATCAGACAGGCCGCCGTTAGCATAAACACCATAATGGCGCTGTTTCTGGGTAGAACCGGGTTTTCAATGATCCCTACTTTGTCACTGATTAAGGTGGCATAAACCACCACAGCCAGTATCGTCAGGCCAAAAATCCCCACAGACAATCTGGCTCCCTTTTTAATGCCCTGTTCGTGATGTTCACGGTGACGAATTAACCCTTTGGCCAGCCGTTCCTGGTAAACCGGGTCTTTCTTCAGATCCATCCCCAGAAAGTTGCAAATAACCGCCGTCAGCATGACCGCCAGGAAGGACGTTGGGATACTGATCATCAACAGATCCAGATAGCCAATATCAAAGGGCTCAAGGAACCCACTGAATACCACTACCGCAGCCGATACAGGAGAAGCGGTAATGGCCACCTGGGATGCAATAACCGCAATACTCAGAGGCCGGGATGGCCGAACCCCATTCTCCTTGGCCACCTCAGCAATAACCGGCAATGTTGAGTAGGCAGTATGCCCTGTTCCTGCCAACAGGGTCATAATATAAGTGACCGCCGGGGCCAGAAAGGTAATGTATCTCGGCTGGCTTCTAAGCATTTTTTCTGCCAGCTGAACCAGATAGTCGAGCCCTCCGGCCACCTGCATGGCGGCCACGGCACCAATAACGGCCATGATGATCAAAATGACATCAACGGGAATTCCCCCGGGAGCCATGCCAAGGCCCAGGGTCAGCACCCCCACACCCACCGCACCGGCAAACCCGATACCAATGCTGCCAATTCGGGCTCCCAGAAAAATAAAGGCCAGAACCACCGCCAGCTGAAGCCAGATCATAGCGTCTCCTCAAGGGTTCAGCGTAGGATTTGCTATAACTCAACCGCTCAAGAAGCTGAGATGACCTTTGCAAATCCAGCACCTCAAAATAAACAGCAACAACCGGAAGCAGTTATAAAGATGGATCAGAAACAGGAACATCCTTCGTATCTGAACCTGAACAGCAGGAAGCCAACGGTTCTATCTTTACATTCGACAATTACCGCAGGCAATTGAGCACTCACTGACTAAATACTAACCACTAAAAAGCGATAAATAAATGTGCCGGTTAAACGCGCCTTTCCTCCGTTTTAGCTGAAAGCCACCCTGACAATTATTTGCAGTTAGCGGAACCTGGTATAGAGTTTGAGGAACCGCCCATGATACAACCCTGAAACTCAGGATTTGCAGAATAATGACCCACAATACCGGTGCAGACATCATCATCATTGGAGCAGGTATCGCTGGCACGGGCCTTGCCGCCATGCTGGATTCCCGCCTGAAGGTCATTATTCTGGAGGCAGAGGAATACCCCGGCTATCACTCCACGGGACGTTCAGCAGCCGTACTCATACAAAACTATGGCAACCCGGTCATTCGCCAGCTTACCCGCCTGAGCAGGCCTTATCTTGAGTCCCCTCCCCAGGAGCTGAGTCAACGCAGCCTGTTGCACAGAAGAGGGTGCCTTTTCCTGGGAACTGAAACCACCTGTGGTGATATTGATGAGCTCCTCAGGCAGGCTGAAGGGTTGGTGGAAGTCAGTGTCGAAAAAGCACTTGAACTCATTCCCGCTCTAAAACAGGAAAAAATACTCAAAGCCGCCTATGAAGCCTCAGCTTCTGACATAGATGTTGCTGCGCTCCACCAGGGGTGGCTGGCAATGGCCAAAGCCCAGGGAGTCCTCCTTGAACTTCGTCAACCGGTTGACAGGATTGAGAAAACAGGCAAGAGTTGGGTAGTGACAACGGCATCAGAAGAATTTTCCGCTCCCATCATTGTCAACGCATCAGGAGCCTGGGCTGATACCATAGCCAGCATGGCTGGAATTCGTGCCCTTGGCATCACCCCCAAAAGAAGAACAATTGCGGTGCTGCCTGAACCTCCATCGTACACCGTTGATCATTGGCCTATGTTTGGCAACATCAATAACACCTGGTATGGAAAGCCAGAAACCGGAAAACTACTTGTTTCTCCAGCGGATGAAGACCCTGTTGCTCCCCAGGACGTGTATGTGGATGACAGGGTTCTCGCAGAAGGGCTTTATCGATTTGAACAGGCAGTCAATTTTCCGGTTACCCGGGTTGAAAGGAGCTGGGCCGGTTTACGCTGCTTTGCGCCAGACGATACTCCTGTAGTGGGATTTGCTCTTGAGAAGGAAGGTTTTTTCTGGCTGGCCGGACAGGGTGGCTATGGCATTCAGACCGCCCCGGCGTTATCGGCTCTAGCTGCAGCGTTAGTCACGGATACTCAACCAGATAGCCAATACCCACCGGAATTGGTGGCAGGTCTTTCTCCCTCCCGTTTTAACTCCCTTTAAAGGGGTCAGTCAGAGATCATTTCAGCCAACCCCCTGATAACGGGGCTATCTGTTTTTTACGATTTTTTTCTTATGTCGGGTTTCTTGCGTGATAACCATTTCATGAATCGTATCAGGCAGTTCACCAGGATCAAACGAAGGCGTCGTGTTGATATTGACCTCACTGGCAGTAAGAAGAGCATCCTCTGCAAAATTGCATCCAGTATTATCGTATACTGCGTATTCATTGATATTAGGTACCGCTGTCATAGCATCCTTGCCCTTTTTCCTCGCTGAGGATTTGGCACCCGCTTTCGGGTCAGTATCCGATGACTTTCCCTCCAGCCTGACCATTTTATTGCCACCTTCGTGTAATAATACCGTGCAATAATTCCAGACAAACGGCCCCGCCAAACCTCGACCTTCACGGGTTACACCGACGATCAGGCCTGACTTAACAACATTTGCCAGCAACCAGCCCTGATTCCAAACATAGGTAAAATAGCTGTTTTTATAGTGATTACCCACTTTCTCATAGGATTCTGTTTTCTTAAAATCTCGATCAATGGTTGACACACTGCTGGCTAAGAGCCCACTACCATATTGGTATGCATATGCCCCCGTCGGGTCAGAGGGCTCAACATAACGGACCGCAAAAGGAGTACTGTTTGAATACTTCATTAGCTCATCATGTATCCTGTAATCATCCGATTTAAATGAAAGCCTATCTGTGTGGCGAAAATATTTATCTTCCTGAACATCCAGGGCTTTGATTCCACCCGCCCGAAGAAGGTCAAAAGCATAGACAGAAAAAAAGAAACTTTCATCTAACATTCTTCCCCTGGTTCCTAACGCAATGCCTTCCTTATAATACGATGTTTTCTTTTGAACCGGATCAGGCATATTTTGAACAACGGTTTCGAAACCGTATTTTGCAACAGGAATGGCAACATCGGTAAGTACATAGGAAAAAAGCCCATATCCCTGACCCGCCACATACGAAAAAGCATTCCAGGTTTTAGAACCAATATAAACTGCACTAGACACAGTTCCAGAGCCAAAATTATAGGCTCCTGATAAAGCTCCAGAGCCTAGATTATAGGCTGCTGACATAGACTCAGAAGTCAAATAAGATAAGCCCATTATACCTTTTTTTAGAACGGCCGAGACCTCCTCTAGATTTATATTACCTCCATTCACTGGAGTACTGGGCAATCTCGGACTTCCAGGCACTTCATCAAATTCAATAAAACTTCCACTCTCACCTGGATTCAAAGGATCCACTTCAATTGAAGAGGGTTGAGCCGATGAAATTTCTGAAAAAAAAGTCAGAATAACTAACACAAAGGTTATTTTATTATTCACTATGAACTCCTTAACACCTTCCTAAGGCATCTCTGTTATCATTGATAACCTCATACATCCATTTTTTTAAATGCATTTTATTGAACTGATCCTGCCATCACCTTCAAACCCTGTCATAGATATGAAGGGAGGTATTAAGCCAACAAAACACTCTAACTTATTGGATTACCTGCTTTGACAAAAAAAATAAACGAACGTTCAGAATTTAAACAAAAACAATAGAAAGAGTTTTCTAAATAAGAAGCCATGGCGCTGTTCAAATTAAGTGTTGCTCTACCCAATGTATAGAAACTTGATCTAAAAAAGCCTCCTCTGAGAAGAGTTGAGTTTTAAGAAACCTTTTCCACCCGAGGTAACGAGACAGGTATTTTGTTG